>JANNEJ010001048.1:0-4647 GCA_031378585.1 Acidobacteriota bacterium
TACACGGTGGCGCCGTCAGCGGTCGGCTCCGCGCTGAACACGAACAGGCCGATGTGCGCCCCGCCGAACGCGCTCGTGAGCGCGCGCATGGCCGACGCGTCGGCGACGCATGCGTCCACGGCCGCACGCGTCGAGAGCGGCAGGTAGAAGAACGCCGCGCCGCATGAGCCCTCAACGATTGGAAGCCCGGTCGCCGTCAACGCCGCACAATCAGCGTGCAGCGCATCGACCACCGCCTCGCCGTGCACGAGCGACGCGCGGAACTCCGGCCGGCCCTGATCCATCCAGGCACGCGCGAGCCGTCCCTGATGCCACTCAAGGGCAACGGGCGTCGGGCCGACGTTCAGGCCGAACACCCAGCGCTCGCGTCCGGCCGCGATCACGCCGACGTCGACGAGCGCAAACGTGCTGCCGACCGTCGGGTGTCCGGCCATCGGCATCTCGCGTCCCGGCGTGAAGATCCGAAGCCGCGCGTCGGTGCCCGGCGTCTCGGCCGGCAGGACAAACGCACTCTCCGCGAAGTTCATCTCGCTAGCGAGCGCCTGCATCTCACCGGTCGACAGTCCCCGGGCGTCGGGACAGACGGCCAGCTGGTTGCCTTCGAAGGGGCGATCGGTGAACACGTCGTAGTGCACGTAGGCGGCAGTGGGCATGACAGGATTCTACGCGGCGGAAGGAGGACGGCGGCGTGCACTACAATCGCCGCGGCAATGGCGCACCGCCCCTCACCTGCACGGCTGATGACGGCCACCGCCGCGGCCCTCGCGCTGCTCGTCACGGCCGGCGCGAGCCCGACCAGCGCCCAGACGCTCACCGTCGTGGCCCCGGCCGCCCCGGGCGGTGGCTGGGATCAAACGGCGCGCGCCATGCAGCGCGCCTTGCGCGAGGTCGCTCCGCAGGCGGCGGTGCAGGTGGAGAACGTGCCCGGCGCCGCCGGCACCATCGGCCTTGCCAGGTTCGTGAGCGCCGAACGCGGACGCCCCGATGCGCTGCTCGTCATCGGTCTCGTGATGGTGGGCGGCATCGCCACCAATCACTCGGCGGTGTCGCTCACCGACGTCACGCCCATCGCGCGGCTCACCGGCGAGCACGAGGTGATCGTCGTCCCCGCCATCTCCCCCTTCCGCACGCTGCAGGACCTCGTGGACGCGCTCAGGCGGGCGCCGCAGAGTGTGTCGTGGGGCGGCGGGTCGGCCGGCGGCACCGACGACCTGCTCGCGCGGCTGCTGGCTGAGGCAGTGGGCGTCGCGCCGAACCAGGTGAACTATGTGGCGTTCTCGGGTGGCGGCGAAGCCCTGGCCGCGGTACTCGGCGGCCAAGTCACTGCGGGCGTCGGTGGACGCAGCGAGTTTGCCCAGTCCATCGCTGCCGGACAACTGCGCGCGCTGGCCAGTTCCGCCCCCGTGCGCGAGCCCGACATCGACGTGCCGACGCTGCGTGAACTCGGCGTGCCGCTCGACCTCGCCAACTGGCGCGGGGTCGTAGCGCCGCCCGGCATCAGCGCGGTCGAGCAGGCCGCGCTCACGGCGCGGGTGCGCGCCATGGTCGAGAGCCCCGCGTGGCAAGAGACGTTGCAGCGCACGGGCTGGACGGATCTCTATGCCGATGGTCCGGCCTTCCGGCAGTTCCTGCTTGCGGAGCAGGCGCGCATCATGGGCGTGACTGAGCGACTGCAGGCAGGTCGCGCCGCGACACCGGGCGGCTTCACGCCGTCACCCCGCGCGGCGCCGACAGCGGCCGTCGTCCTCGCCCTGGCGCTGGGGGCATTGCTCGTGTGGCAACGCCGAGGCTCAGGCACCGGCGTGGCGCCCCCGCGAGGCGGACACAGACGGGTCGCGGCGGTCACGGCGGCGTGCCTCGCGCAGTCGCTGCTCATGCCGGTCATAGGCTTCATCCCCACGGCCGCTGCCGTCTTCGCCACGGGGGCCTATGCGCTCGGCAGCACACGCGTGCGCTACAACGTGGCCGTCGGATTGGCGGTGGCGTCGGTGCTGGCTGCGCTCTTTGGCGCCGGCCTCGACGTGCCGCTGCCCATGGGCGCGTGGACCAGGTGAACGCCTTTGCCTCGCTGGCCGAGGGCTTCCAACTCGCGCTGTCGCCAGCAAACCTTGGGTGGGGGCTGCTCGGCGTCACGCTCGGCACAGCCGTCGGCGTGCTCCCGGGCATTGGACCCGCACTCACGGTGGCCTTGCTGCTGCCGGCCACCTACGGACTCGACCCCACGGCCGCCTTCATCATGTTTGCCGGGATCTACTACGGCGGGATGTACGGCGGCTCGACGACTTCCATCCTGCTGAACACCCCCGGCGAGAGTTCCACCATCGTGACCGCGCTCGAGGGCCACCAGATGGCCAAGCGCGGACGCGCGGGCGCGGCGCTCGCCACGGCCGCCATCGGCAGCTTCGTGGCGGGCACGCTCGGCACCGTGGCCCTCACCGTGAGCGCGCCGACGATGGCGCGGGTGGCCATTGCGTTCGGGCCGGCTGATTATCTGGCGCTGATCGTGCTGGCCTTCGTGGCCACGGCCTCGCTGCTCGGGTCGTCGCGCACGGCCGGACTGCTCAGCCTGGCGGTGGGCGTCGTGCTGGGACTGATTGGCATCGATCGCCTCAGTGGCGACGCGCGACTCACCTTCGGCGTGCCGTATCTGCTCGACGGGCTCGACCCCACCATTGTCGCGATCGGTCTCTTCGCTGTGGGCGAGACGCTGGCGCTCGCAGCGGCGCCGCCTGGCCAGTCGCACGTGCTGCCGCTCGAACGCACGCGCTGGATGAGCGCCAGCGACTGGTCGCGCTCGTGGAAACCGTGGCTGCGCGGCACGCTCATCGGCTTCCCACTCGGCGCGTTGCCGGCAGGCGGCGCGGAGCTGCCGACGCTGCTCTCATACGCGGTCGAGAAGCGGCTCACCAAGTACCCCGAAGAGTTCGGCCACGGCGCCATCGAAGGCGTGGCGGGCCCCGAGGCCGCCAACAACGCCTCGGCCGCCGGCACGCTCGTGCCGCTGCTCACACTCGGCCTGCCTGCCTCGGCCACCGCAGCGGTGCTGCTGGCCGCGTTCCAGCAGTTCGGTCTGCAGGCGGGACCACTCCTGTTCCAGAACGAACCGCAGTTCGTCTGGACGCTGCTGGCGAGCTTGTATGTCGGCAACGTGTTGCTGCTGCTGCTCAATCTGCCGCTCGTGCGCCTGTGGGTCTTGCTGCTGCGCATCCCCGCGCCCCAGCTCTACGCCGGTATTCTGGTCGTGGCCACGGTGGGCGCATGGAGCGTGCACCGCTCGGCCGGCGATGTCGTGGCGCTCACCGTCATCGGTCTCATCGGCTACGCCTTGCGTCGCGCCGATTGCCCGCTTGCGCCAGTGATGATCGGTGTGATGCTGGGCCCGGCCGCCGACATGCACCTGCGCCGCGCGCTGGCCGTGGCCGAGGGCGACTGGTCGGCGCTGGTCGCGCGGCCTCTGGCGGGCGGACTGGTGCTCGTCACGGCGCTGGTGCTCGTGGGACCCACCCTGTGGCGGGGGCTGATCCGGGACCGCACCGCGACGTCCCGCGTCCAATAGGGAGCGTTACACTTACTTGACCGACGCGTGCGCGCTTGGCCACGCCTCCAGCCCGCGAGTCCTCCATGCCCACGCCGCCCTCTGCTCCTCTCGTCGTCGCGCTCACCGGCGCCACCGGGATTGTCTACGGCGTGCGCCTGCTCGAACGGCTGCGCGAGGCAGGCGTCGGCTCGCATCTGGTGATGAGCAAGTGGGCTATCCAGACGATGCTGCAGGAAACCGACTACACCGTCGAGGGCGTGAAGCGGCTCGCCACCGAGGTGCACAGCCCCGAGGATTTCGGCGCGTCGATCTCGAGCGGCTCGTTCGTTACCCGAGGCATGGTCGTGGCGCCGTGCAGCATGCGCACGCTGGCGGCGGTGTCCACGGGCAGCGGCACCAACTTGATCCACCGCGCCGCCGACGTGATCCTCAAGGAGCGCCGCAAGCTGGTGCTCGTGCCGCGAGAAGCCCCACTCAGTGACATCCACCTGGAACACATGCTCCGCCTGTCGCGGATGGGCGCGGTGATCTTCCCGCCCGTGCCGGCCTTCTACCAGCGGCCCGCCACCGTCGACGACGTCGTCAACCACACCGTGATGCGGGTGCTCGACCAGTTCGGTCTGCACCTGGACGAAGCCGGGCGCTGGACCGGGCGCCACGCCCCGACGACCTCCGCGCGCGGCTGACGGCGCAACGCCGGACTGGGCCGTCAGGTATCGCGCAGGACGGCGCGTCCACCAGGGGCGCACTGGTTTACACTCGGTTGATGCACATCCGCCTTGCGCCCGCCGCCGTCCTGCTTGCGTCCCTTGCGGCCTGCTCGTCACCACCCGAGGCTCCGGCACCCATTGCCGCGCCCGCAGCCACGCCGGCTGCAGCCGAGCGCAAGTACTTGCTCGAGCGCATCGACGACGCGGCCGTGGTGCAACTCTACGCTGACGGCTTCACGGACCTGCCCCTCAACGAGAAGCGCCTCGTGTATCACCTGACGCAGGCCGCCATCGCCGGTCGCGACATCTACTGGGACCAACGCTACGCGCACAGCCTGGCGATGCGCGGGGTGCTCGAGCAGATCCTGACCCACAGCGCCGGGGTCGACCCGGCCACGC
>JANNEJ010001050.1:0-9935 GCA_031378585.1 Acidobacteriota bacterium
AGACCGGCGCGCGACCGAGCAGGCGCAGTGTATGTCGCAGTTCGCTCGGCAGGCCGCTGAAGAGCGCCGATCCTCCGGGTTCGGGCACCGTAGGCAGCGCGGGGCGCCGGCGTACGAGCTCCACCAGATCGGCCCGCTGCAGAATGCGGGCGACAAACGCGTCGGGATCCTCAGCGCTCGCGTGCGGCCCGGGGTTGGCCTCCCAGGCATCCTCGAGGTGCGCGGCCAGCTCTTCGATGACCTCGTCGGGCAGATCCAGCGCTCGTTGGCGCAGGTGAGTCGTGACGCGCGCATGCCAGTCGGTCATGGTCGGGTCCTCACGCAAACGAGATGCCTGCGATGCGACCGAGCGCCAGCACGAACTGCTTCCACTCGTCGCGTTGCCGGCCGAGCACCGCCGTGCCCGCCGTGGTCAGGCGATAGTAGCGGCGGCGCCGTTGCCCGGCCCGTTCCACCCACCGGCCCTGGATCCAGCCGCGCTCTTCGAGCTTGTACAGCGTGGCGTAGAGCGAGGCGAAGTTGTAGGCCAGCGCGCCGCCCGACTCTTCCTCGATGTGGGCGGCCAGGTCGTAGCCGTGGCGCGGCGTCTGCTCGAGCAGCGCGAGGATGACCAGCTCGGCGCTGCCCTTCTTGGCCTCGCGCAGGACATCGGCCGATGGCGTTGACATGATGGAGCACGATATATCGAAGTCCAGAACATGGTCAAGCGCGCCGGCGCAGAGGGCTGTAGTACCCTCCCGCCGTGGCAAAACCTCCGATTCGCGTAACACTCAACTGGGACGGCGACCTCCGCTTCAACACCCGCACTAGCGGCGTTGCCCTGTCGATTGACGGTCAGTCGAAGGCCGGTCCGTCACCCGTAGAGGCCCTCGCCCTGGCGCTGGCGGGCTGCATGGCCGTCGACGTCGTGGATATCGTGATGAAGGGGCGTCACCCGCTGCGCGCGTTCACGGCCGACCTCACGGCGCAGCGCGCGCCGGAGCCGCCCAGCCGGTTCACGGCCGTGGCGCTGCACTTCCGGCTCGAGGGCGAGGTGCCAGCGCACGCGGTGGAACGAGCCATCGCCCTCTCGCACGACAAGTACTGCTCGGTGTGGCACTCGCTGCGGCAAGACATCGGGTTCGAGACCTCGTTCGAGGTCGCGCCTTGACGAGCGGAGACAGCGCCAAGCCTCGCCAGGTGTGGCTCGACTGGGCGCGCGGGGTCGCGGTCGCGATCATGGTGCTGTCGCACGTGGTCGATGCGTGGACGCGCGATGCCGATCGCGATCGCACGGCGTACTACTGGACCACCTTCGTTGGCGGCCTGGCCGCGCCAGCGTTCCTGTTTCTGGCGGGCCTCGGCTCGGCGCTCTCGGGCGCGTCGAAGCTGTCGCGCGGCATGACGCGAGAAGACGCGTGGCGCGCGCTGGCGTGGCGCGGCCTCACGATCTTCGGCTTGGCCTTCGTGTTCCGTCTCCAGAGCTTCGTTCTGGGTCTGGGCGCGCCGGTGGGCCTGCTGAAGGTCGATATCCTCAACGTGATGGGGCCGTCGCTCGTGCTCGCCGCGGTGCTGTGGGGCGCCGCCAGTGGCACGCTGGGCCGAGTCGTGATTGCTGCGGGGGCCACGTTCGGGCTCGCGCTCGTGGCGCCGCTGGTGCGCTCGTCCGACTGGATCGATGTGCTTCCGCCGCCGCTGCAGTGGTACCTGCGCCCCACGCCCGGTCACACCAACTTCACGCTGCTGCCGTGGGCCGCGTTTGCCTCGGCCGGACTTGCCGTCGGCGTGGCCCTGAGCGCGGCGCGCTCCGTCCGCGCCGAGCGCCGCCTGCACCTGGTCCTGTTCCTGCTGGCGGTAGTGGCCGTCGCGGGCGGCTACTGGACGTCGCTGCAACCGTCGATTTATCCCCCGGGCCGCTCGGCCTTCTGGGGCGCATCGCCTGCGCTCTTTGCCCTCCGGCTGGGCCTCGTGCTCGCTCTGCTGCCGATCTGCTGGGCGCTGCGGCCGGTAATGCCTGCGAGGCTTGGCGCCGGGCTGGCGACACTCGGCGCCGCGTCGCTCTTCGTGTACTGGGTGCACGTGGAGCTGGTCTACGGCGGCATCGCGATCCTGATCAAGCGACGCGTGCCTCTCGAACTCACGCTCGCCGCCACCGTGCTTGCCAGCTACGGTCTGACGCGCCTCATTCCGCGGGCGCGCCGCTTTGTCGCCACGCCAGAACGCCGTCCCGCGCAGCTGCGGCGGCTCGTCTCGAAGCTGCTGTAGAGGACGGCGCGCGAGGCGGCGTGGCATCTCCGTGAGGCGAAGTCTGAGCCCCGCGAGCTCTGGCGGTCCTCCGTGGTCTCGGGTCTCTGACCTCTGCACGGCGGGACGTCCCGCCATCGCGGAGCGAAGCTGAGCCGAAGGGAGATGCCGCGTCGTCTCAACGGGCCAGGTCGCGGGGCCTGAAGCTGAGGGGGAGGTCTTTGCTACAGTGGGCAGGGCCCGTCGCGCGGGGCAGGCCTGGAGGCTGATGATGACGATGCGAATGGCGGCGGCAGTCGTGCTCGTGCTGATGGCGGCGGGATCGGGCGAGGCGCAAGAGGCGCGCCGCCGCTGGGAGATGCAGCGCCAGATCCGGCTCGACAAGTTCGAGCAGGTGCTGCCGGTGGTCATGAAGAACACCAGCATCGACATGTGGCTCGTGGCGGTGAAAGAGAACCACATCGATCCGCTCTGGGAAGACCTGGGCCGCGGCTACGTCACCGGCATGGGCTACTACGTGTTCTTCCTGCGCGGCGACAGGGTCGAACGCCTCGCGCTCGGGCCGAGCGGCTATCTCATCGAGCAGTCCGGAGCCTACGACTCGTTCGGCCCGGCGTCCTCGCTGGCCGACGTCGTGCGCAAGCGCGACCCCAAGCGCATCGGCGTCAACATGTCCCAGGAAATCGGGCCCGCCGATGGGCTGAGCCTGACCATGCACCAGCACCTCGTGAAGACCCTGGGCGAGCCGTATGCCTCGCGTTTCGTGAGCGCCGAGCGGCTAGTGAGTGAATTCCGCTCCCGCAGTGTCGCTGCCGAGATCGTGGCGTTTGGCGAAGCGGCCAATATCGCGATCGGGCTGGCCGAGCGGGCGCTCTCGAACGAGGTCATCACCCCAGGCAAGACCACGCTTGAAGACGCAGCCTGGTGGCTGCAGGACCGCCTGCTCGAGCGCGGCTTGGGCTCGGAGTTCGACATGCCGTCGGTCTATGTGACCGGGCCCGAGGGCATCGTCGCCACGTCCAGTGCGCGCATCGTGCAACCTGGCGACGTCATCATGATCGACTGGGGCGTGCAACTGATGAACTTCGGCACCGACGTGAAGCGCGTGGCCTACGTGCTGAAGCCGGGGGAAACCGTGCCGCCCAAGAGCATCCAGGACGCATTCACGAAGGCGGTCGCCGCGCGCGATGCCATCAAGCCGGCCATCAAGGCAGGACGCACGGCAGAAGAGACGATGGTCGCGATGGACGCCGCCCTCAAGGCCGCAGGCTACGGCGTGATTGAGTTCAACAAACCGAACGCCGACGACAAGACCGACATCACCTACGGCTTTCATCCCGTCGGCAACACCGGCCACGGCAGCGGCCCGTCCATGACCACGTGGCAGCCCCTGCAGAGCACCTTCACGCTCAACCTGCAGCACATGTTCTCGTTCGAGTACTTCGCCTATTCGCCGATTGCCGAGTGGGGCGGGAAGAAACTGCGCATCCCGATCGAGGACGACGCGATCCTCATGGAGCACGGCGTGCAGTTCATGCACGCGGCCAATTACAGGCTCTTGGTCATCAAATGACAGGGGCTGGGGGCTCGGGGCTGGGGCATGCTGGCGTCCAACTGCCAAGGGCCGAGACTTTTCGACGTGTCGAGAAGAACGCGTCTGTTTCCAGCGTGACGCTTGCCCGCCCGAGCCCCCAGCCCCCAGTCCCCAGCCCCCAGGGCCGGCGGCGATGAACTACTCCTTTGGCACGTTCCATTTCGACGGCGGGTCGTTGGAGCTGACGCGCGAGGGGCGGCGCGTGCATCTCGAGCCGCAGCCCGCGCGGGCGCTCGCACGATTGCTGGCCGCCGCAGGCGCGCTCGTGACCCGCGACGAGATGCGCGATGCGATCTGGGGTGGACACACGCACGTGGACTACGACCGAGGCCTGGCCTACTGCATCGGGCAAGTGCGCACGGCGCTCGGCGACCGCGGCGACAACCCCCGGTTCGTGCAGACGCTGCCCAAGCGGGGCTTCAGATTCGTGGCGCCGGTCACGACGGCGGACGATGACGCCATTGTGAAAGCGTCCGACCAGGCCGCACCGGCCCCGTCGGCCACACCCCCGCGCGGTGTGTCACCGCGGTGGGTGGCGGCGCTCGCGGCGCTCGGCCTCGTCGTTGCCGTGGGCTGGTGGCGGCTGTCGCCGGGCGCCGCTGCGCTGCCCACCGTGGCGGTGTCGATCTTCGACAACGAGACGGACGACCCGGCCTTCGACGGGTTCGTGCACGGACTGTCGGACGTGGTCGTCACGCGCCTCACGTCTCTGGCGCCGGGGCGCGTGGGCGTCA
Organism: Acidobacteriota bacterium; assembly: GCA_031378585.1. Lineage (GTDB taxonomy): Bacteria > Acidobacteriota > Vicinamibacteria > Vicinamibacterales > UBA2999 > CADEFD01. The sequence goes on from JANNEJ010001050.1 coordinate 4,552, forward strand.
TCGGCAACGCGGCGCCGCTTCGCCAACCCCGCAACCTGCGCAATCTGACGGCGCTGGCCTCGTCCCTCGACGCCACCTACATCGTGCTTGGGCAGTTGCAGCGTCAGGACGACCGGCTGCGATTCATCGTCCACTTCATCCGCCTGAGCGATCAGGTGCATCTGTCGGCGCAACGGTTCATCCGGCCCGTCGACGAGGTGTCGCAGTTTGAAACCGACGTGGCGACCGAGGCAGAGCGACTGGTGCGCGGGCACCTTCTCACGGCGTCCGGCTCCTGACACCTCCGTGCAAGTGATGGCCAGCAAGACACTTGCGTCCTCGCGTCGTCCTGCCTGGGAATGAGCTTGCGCGCGCGGCCATCGACGCGCACGATGCCCGCGCGACTTGCCCCGTCTTCAAAGGTGCCCCATGACTGTGTCGAGCCGTCGACGATTCGTTTGCGCCCTGCCCCTGGCCGGCCTGGCCGGCGCCACCCTGCCGGCCGCCGCGTGGAATCTCGCCGGCCCGCAGGCGCCGGGCTCGTCCCTGGCGCCCGCCGACTGGATGCCGCGGCAGGACCCCGTCCTCGCCAAGGAAATCGTCGGCGTCTCGCACCGCGACCTCAAACGGGCGCGTGAGCTGGTCGAGTTCCAGCCGGCGCTGGCGCGAGCGGCGTACGACTGGGGCTTTGGGGACTGGGAAACGGCGCTCGGCGCCGCATCGCACACCGGACGGCGCGAAATCGCCGAGCTGCTGATTGCCAGCGGCGCCCAACCCACGATGTTCTCGGCGGCCATGCTCGGCCAGCTCGATGTCGTGAAGGCGTTCGTGGCGGCGAACCCGGGCATTCAGCGCACACCCGGGCCGCACGGCATCCCGTTGCTGGCGCACGCCCGGGCAGGCGGCCCAGGGGCAGCCCCGGTGCTCGCCTATCTCGAATCGCTCGGAGGCGCCGATGTGCGGCCCCCGACCCAGGCGCTCGCGCCCGCCGATCGCGAGGCCGTCCTCGGCAAGTTTTCGTTCGGTCCAGGGCTTCGCGACCATTTCGTGATCGACGTGCGCAACGACCTGCTGGGCATCGAGCGCCCGCAGGCCGACCGCAACATTCTCAACCACGCCGGCGACCTGGTCTTCTTCCCGTCGGGCGTGCCGTCGGTGAAGATCGCCTTTGCCCGCGAAGGGGGCACGGTGACCCGACTCACGATTGCCGACCCGCACGTCATACTGACGGCCACGCGCGCGTGAGCGTGCCGGACGCCAGAGCGCTTCGCCGGGACCACAGTTCGTGGTTTTAGGGCAGTACCACTAGGACGACCTGCTCCTTGCAGCTGCACGAGACTGCGCAGGGCGCCGGTCGCCATCCGGCCCATTCTCTGGCACCAAGTCCTTTCTGAACTTATGGTTAGGTGAAAAGACCGCAAAGGCGTGTCTGGCACCGTTTCTACCGTTCGGCAAAAAAATGCTGGTGAACCCGCGGGCTGCCCAGTAAAATCCGGCCGTCCCGACGGGACCCTTATGATCAGCGTCGCAGCGATTCGGATGCAGCAGTTCGGCGTGCAGTTCTACCAGGCGTCATTGACGGCCAGCGACATCGACAAGCTGGTGCGGTTCGAGGTGCTGAGCTACGGCGACCAGAGCGCCGGCGGCGTCCGCGGGGGCAAGAAGGCGCCCACGAAGATCCGCTGGGACCTGCTGGAGCGCCGGATTGCGTCGAGCGAGAAGGCGTACCAGCGCCAGATCATCCGCAAGAAGATCGACGAGCTCGTGCAGTACTACGAGCAGTGCCGCCAGGCGCGCGACCTGCCGTCGATTCCAGGCGCCGTCATCATCTCGTGCGACGAGAAGCTGTCGTTCGAGCCCATGGAGTCTGGCAGCTCGCTCGGCCGGCTGAAGGTGCCAGAGCGCGAAGGCATCCTGCGCGCCATTGACGGCCAGCACCGCCTGCTTGCGCTGCACGCCGACATCGAGCGTTTCGAGGGCGAGCAGTTCACCGTACCCGCCATCATCTTCGACCGTCTGCCCGAAGACCACGTGGTGCAGATGTTCGTCACCATCAACGCCAAGCACACGCGCCTCAACGCGTCGCACCTGGTGTCGCTCTCGGGCCGTCAGCTCTATCGTGACGAAGCACTGGCGGCCGCACATGATGTCGTGCGCGCGCTCAACGACCGCGAAGACTCGCCACTCCACAACGAGATCAAGCTGCTCGGCGTGGGCAAGGGCCGCGTGGCACAGGCACCGCTGGCGCAGGAATTCAAGCGGCTCTTTGCCGATGAAGGCGCGCTCGGTGGGCCCCGCAAGGCCGCGCAGTTCCGCGACGAGTCGAAGACGTTCTTCGTGAACTATCTGAAGCAGGTGTCGTCGGTGTTCGAAACCGCGTGGCACGGGCGCAAGTACAGCGTGCGGTCGGCCACGGCCCTGCGGGCCTTCGTGCGGGTCGCGCCGGATGTGGTGCGGGCCGTGGAGCAGCAGCACGCCGAGCGCACCGACTTCCGGGCGATTGGCCGCGCCATTGCCCCGTGGGGACGGCGCATCGGGGCGTTGCGCTTCGAAACCGACGGCGCGTGGAAGCGGTCGGCCAGCGTGGATGGGCTCGCCAAGGAATTGCGGCTGGCCTTGCTGTATCCCGAAGGCGCCGGACAGTAGCATCAGCCCACATCACCAGATGTGCGAAAGGGGCAACCCCGGTATGCCCGGGTGTTGCCCCTGTGAATAGGTGTCGCCAGCCTGGCTCCCCCCAGCGTTCACGGCACCAAACCGCAAACAACAAACCGGCGACGGCTCTTCGTGCTTCAAGTTCCGTGCCGAGGCGAATTGACGGAAGTTGCGCGAGTGAAGGCCCGCGCGGCGCACGACTTCGTCGCCCGCCTTACAGACCTGTCATCGGCGGGTGAGCGCCGCGACGAGCACGCCGGCGTCTTCAAGGCCGCGCCGCACGGCGGCCGCGAGCAGCGCAGCGCCCGGCGTGTCGCCGTGCAGGCAGAGCGTGTCGGCTTCAAACTGCATCACGGTGCCGTCGGTGCTCACGACCGCCTGTTCGCGCACCATCATCACGGCCCGCGCCACGACCGTGTCCACCTCGTGAATCACGCTGCCCGGCTCCGACCTGGGGGCCAGGCTGCCGTCGGCGCGATAGGCGCGGTCGGCGAAAGCCTCGGCCGCCACCGGCAGGCCCGCGTCGAGACCCGCCTGCAGCAGCGCCGAGCCCGGCAGGCCGAAGAGCACGAGCGTTGGGTCGAAGGCCACGACCGCCCGGGCGATGGCCTCGGCCATCGCCTCGTCCTTGCAGGCCATGTTGTAGAGCGCGCCGTGCGCCTTCACGTGCTGCAGTCGCACCCCTTCGCTCTGCGCAACTGCCGCCAGCGCGCCGATCTGGTACAGCACCAGATCTTCGATTTCCTGGGGCGTCAGCTGCATCTCGCGCCGGCCGAATCCGCCGAGGTCAGCGAAGCCCGGGTGTGCGCCCACCGCCACGCCGTGCGCGCGGGCGAGCCGCACGGTCTTCCGCATCGTGGCCGGGTCGCCGGCGTGGTACCCGCAGGCCACGTTAGCCGACGTGACGAGCGGCATGAGCAGGGCGTCCTGGCCCATGGTCCAGGCGCCAAACGACTCCCCGAGATCCGCGTTCAGGTCGATCCGCATGCGCCCCAGGCTACATGAAGAGGGTGACCAGCATGGCCTTCTGCGCGTGCAGGCGGTTTTCCGCCTGGTCGAACACCACCGACGCGGATGACTCGATCACCTCGTCGGTCACTTCCTGGCCGCGATGCGCCGGCAGGCAATGCATGAAGATGGCGTCGGCCTTGGCCCGTGCCATGAGGGCCTCGTTCACTTGGTAGCGCGAGAAGATCTTGCCGCGCTCGGCGTACTCCACTTCCTGGCCCATCGATGTCCACACATCGGTGTACACCGCGTCGGCACCCTTCACGGCGTCGCGAGGATCGAGGTACTGCTTCAGCTCGGCGCCGCCGACAGCGATGCGCTCGGCGGCCGACGTCACCTCGGCAGGCAGGGCGAAGCCCTTCGGCGTGGCCACGCGCATGTGCGCGCCCAGCATCAGGCCGGCGTGTACGAGCGACGTCGCCACGTTGTTGCCGTCGCCCACATAGGCAATCGTGCGTCCGGCAATTGCGCCCCAGCGCTCGCGCAGGGTCAGCATGTCGGCCAGGGCCTGGCATGGATGCTCTTCATCCGACAGCGCATTGACGACGCGCAGCGCTGGCGCCGAGTCGGTGAAGATGGCCAGGCGGCTCTGGGCGAACGTGCGGATGACCACGGCGTCAATCCACCGCTCGAGATTGCGCGACACGTCGTGCAGCGGCTCGCGGTCGGCGTGCATCACATCCGACGGGATGTCGACGATGCTGCCGCCGAGTTCGCCGACGCCGATGGTGAACGTGACGCGGGTGCGCAGGGAAGGCTTCTCGAAGAGCAGTCCGATTTGACGGCCGGCCAGCGCCGAGCCGTGTGGGCTGATCCGCCGCGCGCGTCGGTCGGATCCGAGCGATGAGGCCAGCTCGAGACAGCGAGACAGGTCGTCGGGGGTGAAGTCGAGCAGCGACAGAAAGTGTTTGGTCACGGGCGCTACGTCCGGTACTCGGCGTTGATCTGCACGTACATCTTGGAGAGGTCGCACGTCCACACGGTCGCGGTGTGTTCGCCCCCGGTGCCGAGATCGACCTCGATGGTCAGGTCCGTCCCCTGCAGGTAAGTGGCGGCCTGGGGCGCGCGGTCATCAAATGGCCGGCCGTCTTCAAAGAGCACCAGGTCGCCAATGCGGACCCGCGCGGTGTCGAGCACGAACCGTGCGCCCGACCGGCCCGCTGCCGCCACGAGTCGACCCCAGTTCGGGTCGGCGCCGTGAATCGCCGTCTTCACGAGCAACGAGTTGGCGATGGCGCGCGCGGCCATCCACGCGTCGGCGTCGGTGGCTGCGCCGGTCGTCGTGATGGACACGAGCTTGGTGGCGCCTTCACCCCCGCGCACGATGCCGAGCGCGAGCGTCTTGGCGACCGCGTGGAAGCCCTCGAAGAGTGCGGTTTCCGACGCGTCGTCGATCACCACCCCAGACGCGCCATTGGCCAGCGCGAACACGCAGTCGTTGGTCGAGGGTTCGCCGTCCACCGTGATGGCGTTGAACGTGAAGCGGCAGGCCTCGAGCAGCACGCGCCGCAGCCGCACGGCATCTACCGCCGCGTCGGTCGTCAGGTACCCGAGCATCGTGGCCATGCGCGGCTCGATCATGCCCGAGCCCTTGGCCATGCCGGGACGTTCCGCGTCGGCGGGATGGCGAAAGGCTCGGGCATGATCGAGCCGCGCATGGCCACGATGCTCGGGTACCTGACCACCGACGCCGCGGTGGAGGCCGGGCGGCTGCGACGCGTGCTGCTCGAGGCGTGCCGCTT
>JANNEJ010000335.1:0-5397 GCA_031378585.1 Acidobacteriota bacterium
GAGGCCGCGGCCGACCGGTTGTTTCGCGAGACGACGGCTGCATCAAGAGGCGATGCAATGGCGGAGGACCTGACGCCCGCTCAGCGCCGAGCGGATGCTCTGGGCCTGCTCGCCGAGTCGGCCCTGGCGGCCAACGTCGACGGCGGCACCGCGGGTGACCGCGACCAGGTGGTGCTGCACGTGAACGCCGCCGACGCGGCTGGCCCCCAGCTCGAATCGCCCGCTTCGAGCGCGAGCCCTGCTGCACTCGAAGGCGTCGTGGAGGTGGACCACGGCGCCCTGTACGTTTCGATGGAAACGTCTCGACGACTCGCGTGCGACGCTTCCTTGGTGCAGATGCGTCACGACGCCGATGGCGCCGTGCTCGACGTGGGCCGCAAAACGCGCACCATTCCGCCATCCATCCGCCGCGCCCTGGCGGCTCGCGACACGGGTTGTCGCTTCCCGGGCTGCACGTCCCACCGGTGCGACGCGCATCACGTGGATCACTGGGCCGACGGCGGCGTCACGAGCCTCGACAACCTCGTGCTGCTCTGCCGGCGCCACCACCGCGCCGTCCACGAAGGCGGATTCGGCGTGGTCCGCGGGCTCGGCGGTGCGCTGACCTTCCTGCGGCCGGATGGAGCGGCCCTCCCGGTCGCCCCTCCAGCCCCGCGCGACCTGCCAGGCGGGAATCATGCGGTGCCAAGCGTTGCCGGGAAACTGCCCACCTGGGACGGCACGCGGTTCGACCTGTCGTGGGCGATCGATGTGATCCGATTCAACACAGCTGTTCTGGCTCACGGAACCCAAGACGGTCGCGCCGCCGAAGGCGTCGCGGGCGGAACATCGCTGAACACATGACCCAGAGCGGTTTGGCCCCTGTGGCTCCCATCACGGTGACGATCGACGCGCGCCATGCGTTTGGCCGGCCAGTCATCACCGGCACACGCATCCCCACGAAGTGACTTGCAGCTGTACCTACGGTGTTCTAACATTGTGACCACGGGAGGTAAAAAGTGCCCCTAGTCAAGAAGGTCACAAAGCACGGCAACTCCTCTGGAGTGATTCTGGACCAGCCCATCCTCAGGCAGGTCGGCTGGGAGACCGGAACCGAGGTCGAGGTACGCGTGGAGGGACTCACGATTATTCTGACTCGCCACAGAAGCGCCAGCGACCTGGAGTTCGAAGCCGCCGCGGATCGTGTTTTCAAGCGGCACGCCAAGTCTCTCGAACGACTGGCAAAGTAGCGGGCGATGGCCGAGCAGGTTGTCTACCTCACGGCCGACCAGATCAAGCTTCTTCAACCCCGCCGCCGACGGCTCCGGGGTGCAGGCCGGATTTGAGTGACATTCGCCGGTTGTCCCATAAATTCCCAAATCCCGTCTCTCGAAAATCGTCGACAAACGCCGCTAAACACCTGACCCAGAGCGGCTTACTCCCTTCCGTCTTTTTGAGTCGAGCGCGTAGGAATTGTAATCGCCATTGCAATCAGTCCCAAAAACCGCCCCGTGGGCGAGGAGACGTTTCGATGGAAACGCCTCGCCGGCTTCCTGTTCTGGAAGACGACGGAAGCAGGAAGGAGGCTGTGGGAGCTCGTGGAAACCGTTCTGTGGTTTCCAAGGAGCTCGTGGGCGCGTTGCCCGCCTGAAGCCCGCCGGGGCAAGGCGTCCACAGCTCCGGCAGCTTCCACAGCACAGGTAGTACCGTGCGGCGGATAGGAGGGCAGCGGCGGACCGTTTCCCCGGCGCAGCGGTCCCCAGGGCGCCGCGGCGCACCGGAAAGCGCCCGAGTTGCGGCACAATCTGCTGCGACCCGGCGTGACCAACCCCTTCGAGTTCCTGCAGGCCGAATGGCCCGATGTGTGCGACGCGGCCCTGCGTGCGGCCTCGGCGGCGCATCCCGACCCGCGGGCCTCGTGCTTCTACGCGCGGCGCGCCCTCGAACTGGCCGTGGCGTGGGCCTACAAGCACGACGCCACGCTGCGCCTGCCGTATCAAGACAACCTGAGCGCGCTCATCCACGAGCCCACGTTCAAGGCCGTCGCCGGCGACGCCGTGTTTGCCAAGGCGCGGCTCATCACGCAGCTCGGCAACCAGGCCGTGCACAGCGCCAAGCCCATTCAGCCGGCCGATGCCGTGGTGGCCGTGCGCGAGCTGTTTCATGTGGGCTACTGGCTGGCGCGCACGTACGCTCGCCAGTCACGCCCTGAGCCCGGCCTCACGTTCGACCCCGAACGGCTGCCCAAGACCAGGCCGGCGCCGAAGCAGACGCTCGAGGAATTGCAGCGCCTCGCGACGGATCTGGCCGATCGCGACGAGAAGCTGGCCGTGCTGCTGGCCGACAAGGCCTCGCTCGACCAGCAGTTGCAGCAGGCCCGCGCCGAACTGGCCGAGGCCAAGAAGGCGAACCAGTCCACTCCAGACGCGCACGACTACTCCGAAGCTGACACCCGCGACTACTTCATCGACCTGCTGCTGAAGGAAGCCGGGTGGGCGCTCGATCAGCCGCGCGACCGCGAGTTCGAAATTTCGGGCATGCCCAAGCTGACGAGCGCGTCGTCGGGACTCGGCTACGTGGACTACGTGCTGTGGGGCAACGACGGCAAGCCGCTCGGCGTGGTGGAAGCCAAACGCACGCGCCGCGATCCGCGCGTGGGGCAGGAGCAGGCCCGGCTCTACGCGGATTGCCTCGAGCAGCAGTTCGGCCAGCGGCCGGTGATCTTCTACTCCAACGGCTACGACCACTGGCTGTGGGACGACGCGCACTACCCGCCGCGCGCGGTGCAGGGTTTCTACAAGAAGGCGGAACTGGAACTTGCCATTCAGCGGCGCCACACGCGCAAGGCGCTGGCGGCCGCGCACGTCGACGAGGGGATCGTCGAGCGCCACTACCAAACGCGCGCCATCCGGCGAATCGCCGAGGCCTTCGAGCGAGACCACGAGCGCAAGGCGCTGGTCGTGATGGCCACAGGTGCCGGCAAGACGCGCACCGTGATTGCGCTGTGCGACTTGCTGATGCGCTGCAACTGGGCCAAGCGCGTGCTGTTCCTGGCCGACCGGGTGGCCCTCGTGAATCAGGCCGTGAATGCCTTCAAACGGCACCTGCCGGATGCCGCACCGGTCAATCTGGTCACCGAGAAGCACACCGAGGGCCGCGTGTTCGCCTCCACGTACCCCACGATGATGGGGCTCATCGACCAGTCGCGCGACGGCGCCGCCCGGCGGTTCGGCGTGGGCCACTTCGACCTCATCATCATCGACGAGGCGCACCGCTCGGTGTTCCAGAAATACCGCGCCATCTTCGACTACTTCGACGCGCTGCTCGTGGGCCTTACCGCCACGCCGAAGGACGACGTGGACCGCAACACCTACGGCCTGTTCGATCTCGAGAACGGCGTGCCCACTGATGCCTACGCTCTCGACGAGGCCGTGAAGGACGGGTTTCTCGTGCCGGCAAAGGCAATCTCAGTGCCGCTCAAGTTCCAGCGTGAGGGCATCAAGTACGACGACCTGTCGGAGGAAGACAAGGAGCAGTGGGACGCACTCGAGTGGAACGATGAAGACGGCACCCCACGTGAAGTAGACGCGGTCGCCATGAACAAGTGGCTGTTCAACGTCGACACCGTAGACAAAGTGCTGGCGCACCTGATGACCCGCGGACTCAAGGTAGGCGGCGGCGACGAATTGGGTAAGACCATCGTGTTCGCCAAGAACCAGCAGCATGCGGACTTCATCGCCGACCGCTTCAACGTGAACTACCCGAAGTACAGGGGCGAATTCGCGCGCGTCATCACCTTCAAGTCGGAGTACGCGCAGCACCTCATCGACCAGTTCTCGAACAGGCAGAAGATGCCGCGTATCGCCATCTCGGTCGACATGCTCGACACCGGCATCGACGTGCCCGAGGTGGTCAACCTGGTGTTCTTCAAGATCGTGCGCAGCAAGACGAAGTTCTGGCAGATGGTGGGTCGTGGCACCCGCTTGTGTCCTGACCTGTTCGGTCCGGGCCGCCACAAGGATTGCTTCCACCTGTTCGACTACTGCCAGAACCTGGAGTTCTTCGGCCAGAACCCGGGCGCGGAAGAGGGCGCCGCCGGCCAGTCTCTGGGCAAGCGTCTGTTCACGCAGCGCCTCGAAGTGCTCTCTGAGCTGGATGAGCGTCTTCAAAGCGCGGGGCAACCTGGTGTGGTCCGAGACCGCGCGGACTCGTTCGGCGATCCGCGAACTGATTCAGAGGTCCGACACGACGTGAGCACGCGCCTCCACGCCGAAGTGGCGGCCATGAACGTGGAGAACTTCGTGGTGCGGCCCCGGCGCCGCGTGGTGGAGAAGTTCGCCAAGGCTGGGGCGTGGACGTGGCTGAGCGCGGCCGATCGTCAAGAGCTGGCGACCGAGGTAGCGGGTCTGCCCTCGGAACTCGATCCTGAGCCGGAAGAAGCCAAGCGATTCGACCTGCTCTTGCTCCGCGTGCAACTGGCGACGCTCCGTCACGAGCCCCGGTTCGAGGGCCTCCGCGATCATGTGCGAGCCATCGCCGGGCTGCTGGAAGAGAAGGGCGCGATCCCGATGGTGCGCGAACAGATGGCGTTCATCCTCGACGTGCAGACCGACGAGTGGTGGCAAGATGCCACCCTGCCGATGCTCGAGTCCGTGCGGCGGCGGCTCAGGTCCTTGGTCCAGTTCATCGACCGGCGGCAACGAACGCCCATCTACACCGACTTCGAAGACGAGATGGGCGCTGAAACGGCCGTGGTCCTGCCTGGATTCGGCGGATCAGGCGAAGGCTTCGAGAAGTTTCGCGCCAAGGCTCGCGCCTTTCTGCGCGCACACCAGGACCATGTGGCCGTGCACAAGCTGCGGCTGAACAAGACTCTCAACGCGTCGGACCTGGCCGAGCTCGAGCGGATGCTGGCCGAAAGCGGCGTCGGCGGGCCCGACGACATCGCCAGGGCCAAGGCCGAGTCGCGGGGACTTGGCGTGTTCGTGCGATCGCTCGTGGGCCTTGACCGCGAAGCCGCGAAGCAGGCCTTGGGCGGATTCCTCGCGGGCAAGACCCTTGGCGCCAATCAGATCGAGTTCGTCGATCTGATCGTGAATCACCTCACCGAACACGGCGTGATCGACACGGCCCGGCTCTACGCCTCGCCCTTCACGGACGTGACGCCGCGCGGCCCCGAGGGCCTCTTCAGCGAGGCCGAACTCGACGCGCTCGTCGACGCGCTCGAACGCGTCACCGCCGCCGCGCGCGCGGCCTGAAGACCCACTACGTCACCGCGGGCGCCAGCATGCGGATCGTGCCCTTCACGGCGTCCGCCTCCACCACCACGCCAAGCGGCAGCGTGAACTGCTTGGTCACGTGGCCGATCATGGCGCCGTGCCAGGCCGGCACGCCGAGCGGCTTCAGGTGCTGGTTCAG
>JANNEJ010000028.1:0-5094 GCA_031378585.1 Acidobacteriota bacterium
GGGCTCGGGGCTAGGTGCTAGGTGCTGGGGGCTAGGGGCTGGGGCGGGCCACTGTCACGCTGCGAAGGGACGAGCCCCGCTTGCACGTTCCCGGGAGGCGTTACTTCGTGTCCCTACGGTCGGCACGCCCCAGTCCCCAGCCCCCAGCACCTAGAGCACTATCTTGTTGAGCGGATACTCCACAATTCCCTGGCCACCCGCGGCCTTCAGCTTCGGAATCAGCGTGCGCACCGTCTTCTCTTCGACGATGGTGTTCACGGCCACCCAGTCGGCGTCGGTCAGCGACGACACCGTGGGCCGCTGCAACGCCGGCAGTTGCGCGATCACCTTGTCCAGGTCTGCGCGCTTCACGTTCAGCATCAGCCCCACACGGCTCTGCGCCTCGATGGCCGCCTTCAGCAGCAGCGCAATCGTGCCGAGCTTCTCGCGCTTCCATGGGTCCTGCATGGCGCGCGCATTCGCCACCAGCTGCGTGTTGCTCTCCATCAGCGTGTCGATGATGCGCAGGCGGTTGGCGCGCAGCGTGGAGCCGGTTTCGGTGGCCTCGACAATCGCATCCGCCAGCACGGGCGGCTTCACTTCGGTGGCGCCCCACGAGAACTCCACGTCCACTTCGGCATCGCGTGCCTTGAACCACTGCTGCGTGACCCGCACGAGCTCGGTGGCCACGCGCTTGCCCTTCAGGTCTTTCGCCGTCTTGAACGGCGAGTCTTCCGGTACCGCCAGCACCCACTTCACCTTGCCGAAGCTCTGCTTGGAATAGATCAGGTCGCACACGGGCGTGAGCGCCGGTTCTTCGGGATGGCCAATGGCGTGTTCGGCAATCCAGTCCATACCGGTCAGGCCGGCATCGAGCACGCCGTCGCCCACGTAGCGCGCCATTTCCTGCGCGCGAATCAGCATGCACTCGATCTCGACGTCGTCGATCGAGGGAAAGTAGGAGCGGGAGTTGACATGAATGTCGAACCCGGCGCGCTTGAAGAGCGCCACGGTCGCATCCTGCAACGACCCCTTCGGGATCCCGAGCTTCAACAGACTCATCGCGCCGCCTCCGTCCAGTCCGTTTCGATCTTGTTGAAGCACGTGCGCTGGCCGGTGTGGCACACGTTGCCATCGCCCTCGCGCGCCGCCTTCACGAGCACCGTGTCGTCGTCGCAGTCAATCAGGATCTGGCGCACGGCCAGGCGGTTGCCCGACGTCTCGCCCTTGGTCCACAGCGTGTTGCGCGTGCGACTGTAGAAGGTCACATAGCCGATGCGTTTGGTGATAGCCCAGGCTTCCTCGTTCATGAAGCCCACCATCAGCACCTCGCCGCTCGTGTCGTCCTGCACCACCGCGGGCACCAGCCCGTCGAGCTTCGTGAAATCCAGAGTCATCGTCAGTCCTTCGGTCGAGCGCCGTTCCCGGTCTGGGGTAAAAACAAAAAACCCCGCCGGGGTCCGGCGGGGCTGTTCAGGTTCGAAAGTGAACGCTGAAGACGTGTCAGGGAGCTACACGCACAGTCCGGCCGGCCCGCGCTGGGGCAGGTGATGATGGACGTGATGCGAGTGGCGCGACTGAAGCACAGTGTCCCGAGGGTAGCCGAAAACCCCGCCTGGTGGCAAACTAGGACCATGCACACCAAAGCCATTGTCCTTACCCTGGCCGCTCTGGCCTCGACCGGATTCGGCCCCGCCGCCCAGGCGCCCAAGCCCGCCGCGTCGGCCGCCTCCAAGGTGGTCGTCTACAAGTCGCCCACTTGAGGGTGCTGCGGCGCCTGGATTGAACATCTCCGGGCGGCAGGCTTCCAGGTGGAAGCCCACGATGTGACCGACGCGAAGCTCAACGCGGTAAGGGCGGAAGCGGGCGTGAGCGACGAACTGAGTTCGTGCCATACGGCCAAGGTTGACGGCTACACGGTGGAAGGCCATGTGCCGGCCGCCGACGTGCAGAAGATGCTGAAGGAACGGCCGAAGATCACCGGCATCGCCGTGCCGGGCATGCCGGCGGGGTCGCCTGGCATGGAGGGCGGCACCAAGCAGCCCTACGACACGGTAGCGTTCACCAAGGGCGGCGCCGTGACGGTCTACGCGGCGCACCGCTGAGGGCAGGCGTCTCGATGATGAGGCTCGGCTCGGAAGCCGTCCAGTCCTCTTGACGCCTTTCGTCGCGCGTCATAGCATCAGGCTGTGCGCACCACGATGACTCTCGACCGGGACGTCGCCGCCCGACTGGCGCAGGTGGCCAAGAAGCGGCGCCAACCATTGAAGGTCGTCGTGAACGCCGCGCTTCGAGCGGGGCTGGCCGAACTTGATCGCCCCGACGTCGTCAGACCCCAGTTCCGTACGACCGGCTTCGCTCTGGGGCCCAGTCTGGTCGGCAGTCTGGACGACGTGGAGGGTGTGCTGGCGCGCGTCGAGGGCGAGCCACATCGATGATTCTGGTCGATGCCAATCTGTTGCTCTATGCGGCCAACCACGATGCGCCCGAACATCAGGCGGCTCGGACCTGGCTCGACGCCAAGCTCTCGTCGACGGCGCGCGTGGGCTTGCCCTGGCCGTCGCTGCTCGCGTTCGTCCGGCTCACCACCAACCCGCTGGTGATTCGCGCCGCCGTGCCGATGGCGGCAGCGTGGGCGCAGGTTGAAGAATGGCTGAGCGCCGAGTGCGCGTGGGTGCCCGCGCCGACCGATCGCCACGGTGCCCTGCTGAAGCAGTTCTTCCAAGCGAGCTGGATGACCTCGCGCCTTGTGCCCGATGCGCATCTGGCGGCCCTCGCCATCGAGCACGGGCTGACGCTGTGCTCCTGTGATGGTGATTTCGCGAGGTTTCCAGGCTTGACCTGGGAGAATCCCTTGGCGGCGAAGCGCTGACCGAGGTCGATTCCAGCTGGATGGGTGCTACGATATGGGCACCCATGTGAAGACTACCGTCGAGATCTCCGACGCGTTGCTCGACCAGGCGCGCAAGGTGGCCGACCGCCGGGGCGTCACGCTGCGCACGCTCATCGAAGAGGGCCTACGCGTGGCGGTGAAGGCCGGGGCGACGCGGTCTTCGTTTCGGCTTCGCGATGCCTCGTTTGCTGGACAAGGACTGGACCCAGCGTTCGAGCACGCCGATTGGCATCAGGTTCGCGACGCGGCCTACAAGGGACGCGGCGCGTGATCGCGGTTGACACCAACATCGCCGTTTACGCCCACCGCGCCGACTCGCCGTGGCACCAAGCCGCGTCGGCTCGGCTGCGCGAGCTGGCCGAGGGTAGCGCGGCGTGGGCGCTTCCCTGGCCGTGTATTCACGAGTTCCTCGCCATCGTGACCCATCCGCGCATCTACCGGCCGCCGACGCCCGTCGCCGGTGCGCTGGCGCAGGTGGAGGCCTGGCTCGAATCGCCCACGCTCGTGCTGCTCGGCGAGGCCGACGGTCATTGGGCGGCGCTGAAAGCGCTGGCTCTGGCCGGCAAGATCGACGGCCCGCAGTTTCACGACGCGCGGGTCGCCGCGATGTGTGCGACGCACGGTGTGCGGCAGTTGTGGACGGCCGACCGCGACTTCAGCCGGTTCCCCGGGCTGCGCGTGGTCAACCCCCTTGTGCGCTGAAGAGGCGCACCGACGCTTGAGTGGGAGCACAATCCCTGGCGGCGAGGCGCTGACGCCGGTGAGATAGCGTCACTTCGCCGCGCAATCAGGACTTGCGCCGCCATTCTTACGCAGGAAGTCCACGTAGTAGGCGGCGTAGCCGGTCGCCTCGCGCCGGTCCACGTCGGTTGTCAAGAACTGCCCGACGCCGCGCGTCCAGCCCGCGGCACACTCCTTCGGCGCCGTGTCGCTGCCGACGCACGCGCGAAACGCCCGAAACGCCTGGCGATACGCGTCAAATTGCGCGCGTGTCATCGGCGCGCCGTGCCCTGGCACTGCCAGCGTGAAGGGCGTCGCCCACACGTCGTCGAGTGCCGCGTCCCAGCGCGCGGGGCAGGCCGTCTCGAAAAACGGCGCCGGCAACGTCACGAGGTCGCCGAGCACGGCCACGCCTGTCTGCTCATCGAAGACCCAGAGGTCGGCGGCGGTTACCGCGTCCTTCGTAACACGCACATCCAGCCGGCGGCCCGCCAGGTCGAGAGGGCCCGACCGATCAACGGCTGTGTCGGGACGGAGCGCGTCGGCTGCCTTCATGGTCGCGATGAAGATCTCCCGCTCGTCGCGTCTCACGGCTGGCGTGCTCGCATCCACCGGGCTCTCGAGCGCGGCGGCAAGATTGCGTGCCAGGAACCCACCGGCCGCGACCGCCTGATGCACCGCCGTGGTCGTGTAGACGCGAGCCGCGGGGTGCGCGGCCGTCACGCGACCGTTGCCGCTCGAGTGGTCCAGGTGCCAATGCGTGTTGACGACGGCGGCGATTGGGAGCCGCCGCGCCTTTGCGAACGCCAGAATGCCGTCGCTGTGCCACGCATGACGGCCGGTGTCGACAACAATGAGTCCCCCAGGTCCGACGAGCACGACCGTGTTGCCGTCGGGGCCGCGCTCAGGCAGCATGGCGCCCTCCAGGAGGAACGTGCCAGGCGCTACCTCCCGGGCTTGCGGTGGCGTCGGCAGGGGCGCGCGCGCCGCGGCGGGCTGGGTCAGCGAGCCGACGGCCAATGCCCCGACGACGAGCGTGGCCCTGAGCACGAGGCCAGGGTATCAGGCCGGGGCCGTCCGCCCGCGTCCCGTGCGGAGTTTCAGCTGGGACCGCTCGTGGTACGAAGCGCCGCCCGGGCGGTCTATAGTGGGCGCAGACGTGGGTTCCTGGAGGGATGCGATGAGGTCGAGCCTCGTGTCGGTGTGCCTGGTGTCGCTGGTGGTTGGCGGCATGTTGGCAGGCAGCAGCCCTGTGTCCGCCCAGTCGTAGGGTCACCGGCTGCCGCGTGATTCCGCCCGCCATGTCCATACGCCGTCCACGCCTCGCCGTTCTGGCTGCCTGCCTGCTGGCCGCCACAGCCCTCGTACCTGCCGCCCAGGTGGCGCCACCGGCCCCACCAGCCCCACCGGCCACGGCCACAGCCGCGCCGGCGCGCGCCGCGGACCACGTCATCGTCATTTCGATCGACGGGTTCCGGCCGGCGATGTATCTCGACTCCGCC
>JANNEJ010000051.1:0-3774 GCA_031378585.1 Acidobacteriota bacterium
CCGGCGCCGATGCCGATCCTGGCGGCGTCTTCCTTCTTCGTGCCGCGGGCTTCGCGGGCAATGGCCGCCGTGCCGATCGCCGTGTCGGATTCATCGATGACGATCGAGGCGAAGCGCAGCACGAGCCGCGCCAGCCCCTTCACCTTGCCCGCCCGCTCGGCGGCCGTGATCTGGCCGGTCACCGCCGCGCCGGCCGGAACGATCTCGACGCCGTCGACGACCAGCGCGCGACGGAGCACGCCGCGCACGCTGTCCTCCACGTGACTCGTGTCCGAGGCGTGCGATGTGCTGAGTTCAATCGCGAGCGTGGTGCCGGAGGGCACTGTGACCTCGGTGAACGTCGGGGCGCGTGGCGCGGCGGCCACGGCCGCTGGGGCCACGCCCGACGCGGGCGGGAGAGCCGCGGTGGTCCCGCCCACCGGAGGAGCAGCCGCCACCGAGGGCGTGCCTGCCGTCGGCGCCGACGACCGTGGCGTGGCGCCCGCGGAGAACGAGGGCGCCTTCACGGAAGATGCCGCGGGCATCGCCGGCTCGACCACGGTCGGCGAACCCGCCGGCTCAGCCCCCGGTACGACGGCCGGAGCGGGACTTGCGGGGGCCGCTGCCCCGGCCGGCGGCGCCGGCGCGCCCGGGGCCGAGCACCCAGCAACAGCCACCGTCGCGAGAGCCAGGGCGCAGATGGCCCGAGCGGGCCGTATGAAGATTTCCATGATGAGATCCTCCCCGTCCACCTTACCCCGATCCGCGTCTCGCAAACGACACGATCCTCCGACCCCTCACGGCAGGTGGTCTCGGTGCTCGCCGGACTTTCACCACGGACTGTTGAGGGAACATCAGCCCGGGCCATCCCGTTATGATGACTGTCGATCGAGACGCGGAGTAAACACACATGCCGATAGCCTTGTTGGTCCTTGTCGTCGCGATGCTCGGGTCCGCGTGTTCGCAGCCTGCTGCCACACCAGCCCCGGTCGCGGCCCCACCGCCCCTCACTTCGGGACTCGACTCGGCCTCTTTCGACAAGAGCGTGCGAGCGCAGGACGACCTGTTCAGACATGTCAACGGCGCCTGGCTCGCCGTGACCGAGATTCCGGCTGACAAGCCGTCCTACGGAGGCTTCGACGAAGCTCACGACCGCACGCAGGAACAACTCAAAGTCCTGGTCGAGACCGCGGCAAAGAGTCCCGGTGCGATCGGAAGCGCGCAGCAGAAAATCGGAGACTTCTTCACGTCGTTCATGGACGAGACGCGTGCCGAACAGCTCGGCATCACGCCGCTCGCCCCGGAATTCAAGGCCATCGACGCACTCAGCACCAAGCAAGACCTGGCCGCCTACTTCGGGCGCCAATTGAAGCTTGGCGTCGGCGGCGCCCCCGTACAGGGCGGCGTCGAGGGCGACGCAAAGGACCCCACCCGGTCGGTGCTGTACCTCTCGCAGGGCGGGCTCGGCATGCCCGACCGGGACTACTACCTCAAGGACGACGCCAAGCTGAAGGAGTACCGCGCGAAGTACGTGGCCTACATCAGTGCCATGCTGACGGCGGCAGGCGTGCCCGAGGCGCCCAAGGCAGCGGCCGGCGTGATGGCCATCGAGACGTCGCTTGCGCGCGCCCACTGGACCAGCGTGCAGAATCGCGACGCCGTGAAGACGTACAACCGAGTCGCTACCCGGGACCTTCCGACGCGCTTCCCCGGACTCGACTGGGCCGCGTGGACGGCTGAACTGGGCCTGTCGTCGGCCCCGCATGTCGTCGTCTCGCAGCCGAGTTTTTTCGCGGCCTTGGGCACGCAGGTCGCGGCCACGCCGGTGGACGCCTGGAAGCCGTTTTTGAAGTTCCACGCCATCGATCGCTTTGCGCCGTACCTGAATGCGTCGCTCGTGAACGCGCGCTTCGATTTCCGTGGCCGCACCTTGCAGGGCATTCAGGAGCTGCCACCCCGGTGGAAGCGCGCCCTCGCCAATCTCGAGACCACCACGGGCGAGCTGCTCGGAAAGCTCTACGTCGACGCCCATTTCACGCCTGCCGCCAAGACCCGCATGGACACACTGGTCGAGCACCTGCGAGCGGCCTACGGCGAAGGCATCGACCGGCTCGAATGGATGAGCCCAGAGACGAAGCAGGAAGCGCACGCCAAACTGGCAGCCTTCCGCCCGAAGATCGGCTACCCCTCGAAGTGGCGTGACTACTCGGCGGTGGCGATCGCGAAAGATGACCTGGTCGGCAACATGACGCGCGCGATTGCGGCCGACACGGAGTTCCAGCTCGCCAAGGTCGGCAAACCCATCGACCCGGAAGAATGGGCCATGACCCCGCAGACGGTGAACGCGTACTACCACCCAATCCGCAACGAGGTCGTGTTCCCCGCCGCCATCCTGCAGCCCCCGTTCTTCGACATGGGTGCCGACGACGCGATGAACTACGGCGGCATCGGCGCCGTCATCGGTCACGAAATGGGCCACGGCTTCGACGATCAGGGACGCCAGTACGACGCAAAGGGCGTGCTTCGCGACTGGTGGACGCCGAAGGACGCCGAAGAGTTCACGCGGCGCGCCAAGGGCCTGGTCGCCTACTACGGGGCCATGGAAGTGCTGCCCCAGCTACAAGTAAACGGTGAGCTGACGCTTGGCGAGAACATCGGCGACCTCACCGGTCTCATCATCGCGCATCGCGCCTACAGGAAGTCGCTCAAGGGCCAAGCCGCGCCCGTCATGGACGGGCTCACCGGCGACCAGCGCTTCTTTGCAGGGTGGGCGCAGGCCTGGCGTGGAAAGATCCGTGACGAATCACTGCGTCAGCGCATCATGGTCGACCCGCATGCGCCCGACGTGGTGCGGGGCAACGGGCCGTTGCCGCACGTGGCGGCGTTCTACGAGGCGTTCGACGTGAAGCCGGGCGACACACTGTTCCTGCCGCCCGAGGCGCGTGTCAGGATCTGGTAGACGCCGACGGGTTGTGCCCCTCGCGGCGGATCATCGCCGCGAGGCCTGGCCGAACGTATCGCAGGCGTCGATTGTGCCTTGCGACAATCCGCGGCGAAGCCATTCCACCCGTTGCTCTGACGACCCGTGGGTCCACGACTCGCGCGACACACGCCCGCGCGCGCGGCCCTGCATCACGTCGTCGCCAATGGCCGCCGCCGCCCGCAGGCCCTCTTCCGCGTCGCCCGCGTCGAGCAGGCTCTTGCGGTTGGCGTGATGCCCCCAGACCCCAGCGAAACAATCCGCCTGCAGTTCCTGCAGCACCGACAGCCGGTTGCCTTCGACCTCGCTGGCGCGCTGGCGCGCCGCCTGCACCTGTTCGGACACGCCGAGCAGCACCTGGATGTGGTGGCCGACCTCGTGCGCGAGCACGTAGGCCTGGGCAAAGTCGCCCGGCGCGCCGAACTTCTGGTCGAGTTCACGAAAGAACCCCAGATCGATGTACACCTTCTGATCGAGCGGACAGTAGAACGGCCCAACGGCCGCCGAGTTGGTACCGCACGCCGACTGGACCGCGTCGCTGAAGAGCACAAGCGTTGGAGGTCGATAGCGTTCGCCTCCCTGCTGGAACACCCGGCCCCAGGTGTCTTCGGTGTCGGCGAGCACCACCGCGGCGAACTCCGCCTGGGGGTCGTTGGCAGGCGCGCCGGTTTGCCCTTGCTGAGCCGGGGCCGAGGCTGCTCCTCCGCCGAGACTGTCAGCCACCTGGAAGAGCGTGAGGGGGTTCGCGCCCGTCAGCCACGAGATGATCAGCACGACGATGATGGTTCCGATGCCGCCCCCGACCGCACGGGCTG
>JANNEJ010000056.1:0-3713 GCA_031378585.1 Acidobacteriota bacterium
CGCAGCCAAACGCCCAGACGTCGCTGCGCTTGTCCGCGGCGCGTCCCTTTGCCTGCTCGGGACTCATGTAGGCGGCGGTTCCGAGGATCATGCCGGCCTCAGTGCCTGCCGGCATGCGGTCGGCCACGCCGGTGATGACCATGCCGCCGTAGGAGTGGCCGCAAAGAATCACGTCGTTCAACTCCTCGGCCTCAACGCAGCCGACGACGTCGCGGATGTGCGTCTCGAGCGTGATCGCCTCGCCGTGCTTACCCTTGTTGAAAGCCTCATTGCAGGCCGTGAACGGGTGCTGCCGCGTGCGATCGAGGCGTCCTGAGTTAGTCCACCGGCTCCAGTAACGTGAACTGCGAGCGGCCGAGCCACTTCCTGAAGCCCCGATCGAAGCTGACCAGGTGTTCGCCCAGGTGCATCGTCGCTGCCGCCAGCCATGCGTCAGGCAGGTCGTTGCCCGCCAGTTGCTTGTCGATGCAAAGCTGACGCAGGCGCGGCCACTCGGATCCGAGCGTCGCCAGTTGAACGCCTTGACTGGACAGCAGCGCATCGATGAATCCCACGGCATCGTCCACCGGAGTCGGTGCCTGGAAAATGTTCGGGCTTGTCACCAGCCGCAGGAAGCTGGCCAACACCATCGGCATCACGGTCAACGCGCTGCCCGAAGCGGCCGCCATTGCGGTCTGTTCCAACCACGTGCGCGCCACGGCGTGATGCGGATGGTCGCTGCGCGAAGCCGCAACCAGCACGTTGACGTCAGGCGTCATCGCCGAGTGCGTTGAGCAAGGACTTGTTGCTGAGTGGGTCAATGCCCGCCAACAAGCCACCACGTCCCTTGAAGACGGGCAGCTGCAGCTTGCCGCGCTGCGGTGCGCTCTGCGCGCGCAAGCGCAACTGCAAGCCCTCTTCGATCAGTCGGGTCAGGCTGGTCCGCTGCTTCGCGGCGAGCGACTTCGCGTTGACAAGCAACTGGTCATTGATGTCGAGTGTGGTCTTCACAATGGCCATGATACTGATTTCTGTATCGGCGTTCAATCCGTGGATGGACGCCGTGTCTCCTTTGTGCCGGCCGAGACAAGAGCAAGTCGGTTCACCCATCACTCTACCCACACTGAAGGGCAGCTGCCTTGTCCGTTGGGACCGTGCGCCAGCCGGTCGGCAGGCACGGGCCGACCGGCCACCTCGCCCGATCAACGCACCACGGCCGGTGACCAGGCATCGGTCAGGTATCGTCGCGCTGGCACGGCGTCGTCGACGCTGGCCGACCAGATGTGATTGCCGTCCTCCGCCGGGTATTGGTAGAGGATGTGCCTATCGTCGAGCCATTCGACTTGATCGTCGATGCTGCGCGTTTCCCCTGCGACCGGGCGGGCAGACCTCGAGGCCAGGTCGAGCACCCACAACCGCCAGCTGCCACCTTCAGCCAGTGGCAGCGGACGCTTGAAGGCGATGCGCGCGCCCGAAGGCGCCAGCGACGGGCACTCCACACCGGGCACGAGCACGCGCACTTCACGCTCGGCGACGTCGCCTTCGACCAGGTACGGCGTACCGCCGAAGGCAAGCGTCGCGTAGAACCGGTTGCCGTCGTCGGCGAAGGTGACGCCCCAGTAATTGAAGTCCGGGCGGCTGAGGGGCTGGCCGTCGTTGATGACGCGGAACTGCTCCAGGTCCGCAATCGCGGTGCCGGCGGCCAGATCGAGCAGGGTCGTTCGCGTCGAGAACGTGAGGTCCGTGTAGCCGTGGCCCTGTTCAAAGACCGTCACGGCGCCTCGCCGCCCATCACGCGACACGCGTGCCCGGCTGGGCGCGCCCGTGAGCGGGAACGTGTGGCGCGGCTCGAGCCGCTCGTCAAAGACGATCGCCTCGCCGGTCGGGCCGGCCGACGTCAGGCACAGGCCGCGGCCGCCGGCGTAGTGCACCCGGACGCACGCCAGCGCCGAGACATAGCGCGGGCCGTCAATGGCCGCAAGTGGCACCAAGGCGACGTGGCCCCAGCGAGGTCCTGACGGCAGATTCCGAACCAGCAGAAAGGGGGTTTGCGGGGGAGCCGGCAGGTCCGCGTTGGTCGAGGGCGTGAGCGTCGCGCTCGTGGCGGCGCGCCTGGCCGTCATCAGCGAGGCCACCGCGGCGCCACCGGCGATGGCACACACCCCGACAAACGCCCACACCGGCCACTTGTGCATCACCTGCGTCACGGTTCCTTGTCCCGACCCGGAGTCGTGGTGCCAGTTCCGCGCGACTCGCCGGCCTGAGGCACCAGCAGCATCCGTCCCGCGGCGATCGCGCCAAGCAGCGCCGCCGCAGACACCACCAGTGCCGGCGTGCTTCCACGATACGTCCAGATCGCACCAAAGGCCACGGCCGCGAGTGCACGTGCCACCGATGTGCCCGTGGCGAGTACGCTCAGGCCGGTGGCTCGAGCGTGCGCGGGCAAGAGCGCGCTCGCCATGGCCGCCAGCACACCGTCGGTGGCGGCATAGTAGGCCCCGAGCAGCAGCAGGCACGCGCCAAGCAGCGCCGGCCCGGCCGGAGCCAGTGCCAGTAGCACGTAGACGAGTAGCAGGCACCCGTGTCCGGCCAGGAACATCGGCCTCGTGCCCAGCCGATCGGCCAAGGCGCCCAAGGGGCCCGCGAGCATGAAGTAACACAGAGGCGTGCCGACATATAGCAGCGGCAGACGGGTCGCGTCGAACGCGAGTGTGCGCTGCAGGCTCAGATACAGCAGCGCGTCACTGACCGACGCCACCGACAACGCACAGGCGGCCACGAACAGCGTACGAAAGCCCGGGGCCGCGACAGCCCGCAGCGCCAGCGCTGCCGACACCGACACCTGCATTCGCGGCGCCGCGGGTTCGTGACCAGGGGGGGCGTGCACGAGCAGCACCAGGGCCGCCACGCCCATGACGGCCACGGCAAAACTCGCCAGGAAGACCTGATCGAAGCGGCCCGGTGCCAGCATCAGGATGCCAAACGCCGCCAGCGGTCCCAGGGCGGCTCCGGCGGCGTCCATCGCGCGGTGCGCGCCAAACGAGGTCGCCATCGTCCCTGGCGATGAATATTGCGCGATGAGGGCGTCGCGTGGCGCCGTGCGGATGCCCTTGCCCATGCGATCCGCGACGACCACACCGACCAGGGCCGGCCACGCCGTGCCCGCTGCAAGGTAGCCCAGCTTGGCGATCGCGGACGTGCCGTAGCCAGCGACGGCCATCAACTTGTGACGCCCGAGGCGATCGGCGGCAAGCGCGCTCACTGTGCGTACCACGGCCGCCGCAGCCTGGTAGATCCCATCGAGCGCGCCGAGCGCCAACGGAGTCATGCCGAGCTGCAGCACGACATACATCGGCAGCACGCTCGTGACCATTTCCGACGACACGTCCGTGAGCAGGCTGGTGAGGCCCAGGAACCACACCGTCGGGCGTACGCCCGCCCAGCCGGAATTGCGCCACGGCAATCGCGTGGACACGTTGGCGGAGGACGGAGCGCCGAAGTCGTACATGGGAAGTCGCGCCTGCTCGCGCCGTCAATGGTAGCCGACGGTTGGGGAGGGGCTGGCGGCGGGCAATTGTCAGAGGACTGTAATACTTGAGACTGGATCTCATTTTCTGCTTGACCGACCAATTTGGTCGCCGATAAGCTTTCCCGGTCATGAGACGTAGTCTCACAATTGCCAACAAGTCGCTTCGCACCGGCTTTTTCTGGGTGCACCTCGTCATCGGCGCCGT
>JANNEJ010000064.1:0-1925 GCA_031378585.1 Acidobacteriota bacterium
CGCCGACACGAACGGACGCAGGGACGACGCGCCCATCATGACCGCGTCGCGGATCGCGTCGTCGGTGCCGTCACCTTTCAGCACCGCCAGCGCCACGGTGTACCTGACACGGGTTTCGCGCGCGGACGCGACTGGCTCTGCCAGGCTGACCGTCACTGTGGCACGCGTGCGGGCAATGACCGTGGCGGCCCATTCGCCGCCGCGGCCGTTGAACACCCGCAGCCGGTCGCCGGCGCTCAGCCGCAGCACGCGGGCCACATGCGCGGCTTCCTCCGGCGGCAACTCGAGCTGCTCGCCGGTCTGCGTCGCTTCCGGTACAAGGACACGCGCGGCCACGGGCGGATTATAGCGTTGCCGCGGGGGACGCCGGCCAACGCCAGGCGGGATGGTTCGTCTATACTTCAGCGCGATGTTCTTCCGCGACCAGGTGGTCGGTAAGTACAAGATTCTTTCACCGCTTGGCAGCGGCGGCTTCGGTACCGTCTTTCTCGCCGAAGACACCTGGATCGACAAGAAGGTCGCCCTCAAGGTGCCGCACCGGCAGAGTCTCGACTTTGGCGAACTGCTGCGCGAGCCGCGCCTGCTGGCCACGCTCAGCCACCCCAACATCGTCACGGTGCTCACGGCCGAACGCATCGACGACGTCTTCTTCATCGTGATGGAGTACGTCGCCGGCGAGACCCTCGAAGCGATTGCGGACCGTGAGGGCGCGCTCGAGCTGACGCGCGCGCTCGACTTCACGTGTCAGATCTGCAATGCCGTGGATCACGCGCACGGCCAGGGCATCATCCATCGCGATCTGCGTCCGGGAAATGTCCTCGTCACTGAGGCCGGCATCGCCAAGGTGGCCGACTTCGGCACCTCACGCTTCCTCGAGATCGCCGCCCACGGCACGACCGTCATCGGCAGCCCGCCCTACATGGCGCCCGAGCAATTCCAGGGCAAGGCGGTCTTTGCGTCTGACGTCTACTCGCTCGGCGTCACGATGTACCAGCTGCTCACCGGCCGGCTGCCCTACGAGTCGCCGTCGCTCGCCGACCTTGACAAGCTGATGCGAGGCGAGCTTACGACCTCCCCGCGCGTGCACAACCCGAAGCTGCCCAAAGTCATCAGCGACATCGTGCTCAAGGCGATGGCGCCCGAGATCACCGCCCGGTATGCGCGGGCCCACGATCTGCTCGACGCCATCCTCGCCGCGCGGTCCCAGGCCACCGGCCGGCGACCCTGGCCGGCGGCTGGGGCGCCCGCGACCGGCGAGCCAGCCAAGGACATCCGCGACCGCCTGCGCGCGCGTGAGACGCCCGTGGCCCGGTTCTGTTGGCACTGCGGCAAACCCCTCCACGCCCGCACCGCCACCTGCCCGTTCTGCGGCGAAAAACAGTAACCCGACCGGTCGCGCGCAGGTCCGGGGTGCAGGTTCGGCCCCCGGCGGCCGATACGCAGACCTAGCGGACCAAGACCTTTCCAGGTCTGCACGGACCGACATGGACATCAATCAACTGCTCAAACACGCCATCGACCAAGGCGCCTCAGATGTGCACCTCAAGGTCGGCAACTTCCCGGTCGTCCGGGTCAACGGACAGCTCCGGCCGTTGACCGAGGAGGTGCGTCTCGACCACGAGGCCCTGGTCACGATGGCGGCCACGATCATGTCGGCGAACCAGCGCCAGCGGTTCAAGGACGCCCAGGAGCTCGACCTCGCCTACAGCGTCGCGGGCCTCGGCCGGTTCCGCTGCAACGTCTTCCAGCAGCGCGGCACGATTGGCATCGTGCTCCGCGTGATCCCGATGGGCGTCCGGAGTTTCGACGAGCTCGACCTGCCGCCCGTGCTGCGTACCATCGCCAACGAGCAGCGCGGCCTCGTGCTCGTCACCGGCACCACCGGCTCGGGCAAGAGCACGACCCTCGCGGCGATGGTCGACCAC
>JANNEJ010000070.1:0-2922 GCA_031378585.1 Acidobacteriota bacterium
CGTACTTCGCGCTGCACGTCTTCTTCGTGGCGATTGGCACGGCCTCGATCGTGAGCGAGGTCTTCAGATACGGTCTGCCGCTCGTGCTGTTCATGGTCTCGGTTATCGCGATTCACGCCGTGATCGTCTACGGCGTGGGCCGGCTCGCGGGCCTCGATCTGGAAACGGTGACCATTGCGAGCCAGGCCACGGTGGGAGGGCCGGGGTCGGCGCTGGCCCTGGCCATGTCGATGCAGTGGACCGCGCTGGCCACGCCTGGCATCATCGTCGGAGTCTTTGGGTACGCCATCGGCAACTACGTCGGCTTCGCCTGCGCCTATCTCACGAGGGCCCTGTTGTGAGCGGACGTTCGTAGGTGCCGAAACGACGCCAGTTACTCCGCTATAATCCCGCCCATGACGCTGGCCCCAAGGCACGCGCGTCGGCTCGTATGAAATCGTCGCCGCGCTCGGCGCCGGCGGGATGGGCGAGGTCTACCGCGCGAAAGACACGCGCCTGGGCCGCGCCGCCGCCATCAAGACCCTGCCGCCCGAGTTCGCGCAAGACGAAGACCGCCGCCTGCGCTTCGAGCGCGAAGCCAAGACGCTGGCCAGTCTGAATCATCCGCACATCGCGCAGATCTACGGCCTGGAAGACATTCCCGGCACGAACGGCGCACCGCCCTCGCTGGCCCTCGTGATGGAACTCGTCGAAGGCGAAGACCTTGCCGAGCGGATCCGCCGCGGGCCCGTGCCACTCGACGAGGTGGCCGCTCGCACGACAGATTGCCGAGGGGCTTGAGGCCGCACACGAGGCTGGCATCGTGCACCGCGATCTGAAGCCCGCCAACATCCGCGTCACGCCCGACGGCGTGGTGAAGGTGCTCGACTTCGGGCTGGCCAAGCCGATCGAACCGGTGGGCGTGAGCGCGATGGCCACGCACTCCCCCACCCTCACCACGCCCGCACTCACGACGGGCGGCGTGATCCTGGGCACCGCCAGCTACATGGCGCCGGAGCAGGCCAAGGGCAAGCCCGTCGATCGCCGCGCCGACATCTGGGCCTTTGGCTGCGTACTCTACGAACTGCTTACGGGCACGCGCGCGTTCGAGGGCGAAGACGTGCCCGACATCCTGGGCGCGATCATCAAGAGCGAGCCCGACTGGACCAGGCTGCCCGCGGCGACGCCTACGCGCATCCGCACGCTGCTGCTGCGGTGCCTCGCGAAAGACAAGACGCAGCGGCTGCAGCACATCGGCGATGCGCGGCTTGAGTTGGCAGACGTAGCCGCGGGCCGCGAGAAGGGCGAGGCCACGCCATTGCCCACGCGCCCGGCCCGTCTGCCGTGGGCGCTCGCGGCGCTCGCGGCGCTCGCGGCGCTCGTTGCGGTGGCCACGCTCGCGGCAGTGGCCTTGCGGCCCGGCCAAGCGCGGATGGAACCACCCCCGGTGGTCAGGTTCTCGATTCCACTGCCCGACGACCAGCAGTTCACAAGCCTGGGCCGGCACGTGGTGACGCTTTCGCCCGACGGCTCGACGCTCGTCTACGTCGCCAATCAGCGACTGTACCGGCGGCGGTTGGACGGTGTCGAGTCCGCGGTGATTCCAGGCACGGAGTCGAAGACCGGCGCGAACGAACCGGTGTTCTCTCCGGACGGCCAGTCGATCGCCTACTACTCAAACGACGACCGCGCCATACGGCGCACGCGCCTCGACGGCAGCGGATCTCAGACGGTGTGCAGTGCCACGGGCGTGTTCGGTATGAGCTGGGCGCCGGAGGGCATCTTCTTCGGCCAGGCGGGCACCGGCATCATGCGCGTGGACGCAAGCGGCGGCGCCCCGGACGCCGTGGCGCCTGTCCAGACACCGGCGGAAGCGGCCGCACCGCACCTGCTGCCCGGCGGCGAATGGCTGGTCTTCACGCTGACCGACGGCGTCGGACCAGGCAGGTGGGACGAGGCCCGGATCGTCGCGCAGTCATTGAAGACCGGTGAACGCAAGGTGCTCGTTCCCGAGGCCTCAGACGCCACGTTCGTCACCTCGAACCACCTGCTGTATCGATCGCGACGCACGTTGTTCGCGGTCGGGTTCGACCCAGTGTCTGTGCAGCCCATCGGGACGCCCGCGACGCTCGCCGACGAGGTGCGGGTCCCGTTCCTTCCCGACGCGAATCCGCCCACTGCGCAGTACGCCGTGTCGAACTCGGGCGTGCTCGCATACGTGACAGGCCCAGACGCAGATTCGGCGCAACGCCAATTGGCGATCATCGACGAGCGCGGTGTCACGACTCCGCTGAGGCTCCCCCCGCCAACTACGTCTCGCCGCGCGTGTCTCCGGATGGCCGATTCATCGCGGTGGCGACCGAATCGTCGCGCGAGCGCACCATCTGGATTTACGAAATCGGGGGCAATGCCGCGCCGCGGAGGCTTACGTTCGACGGTCAAAGTCAGTGGCCCGCATGGTCGGCCGACGGCACGTGGGTCGCCTATCGATGGATTCCGGACAAGGGCCAAACCGGGATGTATCGGCAACGGGCCGACGGCTCGAGTCAACCCGAACTCCTTTCGCGGGATGGTGGAAACGGCTTCCCGGAGACGTCCACACCCGACGGCTCGGCTCTTCTGTTCTCCGCGATGGCTCCGTTCCGGCTGATGGCGCTGGCACTCGCCACTCGAGAGGTGCGCCCGGTGGGTGAGACGTCGAACGCCAACCCGTTTCAGTCGACGCTCTCTCCTGACGGCAGGTGGCTGGCCTATCAGGTCTCGGGCGGTGGCGCCAGCACCGCGTTTGTTGAGCCCTACCCACCCACTGGCGCGAAATATGAAGTGCCTCACCAGATCGAAGCCGGTCACCCCGTGTGGATGCACGGTGGCAAGGGGCTGCTAATCCAGGACGGCGGCAGGCACATACTCGTCGAGGTTCAGGCGGCTCCGTCGTTCCGCTTC
>JANNEJ010000085.1:0-2456 GCA_031378585.1 Acidobacteriota bacterium
ATTCCCCTGCGATTTCGGAGTCGGCCTGCCGCCGACGGTCAAGCTCTTTCAGACGTCGCTCAATCCGTATTTCGGGAACGCGACCTTCAACGCCTTGTCCGTGGAGACATACTTCTTCACGCTCACGCTCACCCCCAAGACCTTCAACGGCCCGGCGATCACCGCCCGGATTCGCGTGGACGTTCAGTAGCCACCGCGCCACCACGTAACGCGAACGGCCCTGGCATCCAGCAGGACGCGCAGGGCCGTTTCGTCTTCAGCGACCACGTCGCCTCCACTGCCGGGATGACGAACTTCCGCGAGGCCGCCGGGGCGGCCTGACGAGGTCTCACCGGCGTGGACAACCCGGGTCCCGCAAGCGGACACACCGGCCAAACGGGTAAGATCCAGGGCGATGGCCACCCACAAGATCTGCGACAACATCCTCGAGACCATCGGCCACACGCCGATGGTGCGCCTGAACCGCATTCCCAAGGGCATCGTGGCGGCCGAGGTGGTGGCCAAGATCGAAACCGTGAATCCCGGCAACTCGATCAAGGACCGCATGGCCCTGAAGATGATTGAAGACGCCGAGCGCGACGGACGGCTGAAGCCCGGCGGCACGATCATCGAAGGCACGTCGGGCAACACCGGCATGGGCCTGGCCATCGCCGCCGTGGTGAAGGGCTATCACTGCATCTTCACCACCACCGACAAGCAATCAAAGGAGAAGGTCGACGCGCTGCGGGCGTTCGGCGCCGACGTGATCGTGTGCCCCACCGATGTCGAGCCCGAAGACCCGCGGTCGTACTACTCGGTGTCGTCGCGCCTCGAACGCGACACGCCCAACAGCTGGAAAGCCAATCAGTACGACAACCCGTCCAATGCCAGCGCGCACTACGAGCAGACGGGTCCCGAGATCTGGGACCAGACCGACGGCCGAGTGGACCACCTGATTGTGGGCGTGGGCACCGGTGGCACCATCTGCGGCGCCGGCAAGTACCTGAAGGAGCAGAAGCCGTCGGTGAAGGTGTGGGGCATCGACACCTACGGGTCGGTCTTCAAGAAGTACAAGGAGACCGGCGTCTTCGACAAGAACGAGATCTATCCCTACATCACCGAAGGCATCGGCGAAGACTTCCTGCCGCAGAACGTCGACTTCAGTGTGATCGACCACTTTGAAAAGGTGACCGACCGCGACGCGGCCATCATGACCAGCCGCATAGCGCGCGAGGAAGGCATCTTCGCCGGCAACTCCGCGGGGTCGGCCATGGCCGGGCTGCTGCAACTGGCGCCCCACTTCAAGGCGGGCGAGCTGGTCGTCGTGATCTTCCACGATCACGGCACGCGATACCTCGGCAAGATGTACAACCCGGAGTGGATGCGCGAGAAGGGCTTCCTCGACAAGACGGGCCTCACCGCAAAGGACCTGGTGGCCGACCGCCAGAAGGCCAAGCTCGTGACCATCGAGCGCAGCGACACGGTGGCCGCCGCGGCGCACATCATGACGGCGCACGCGTATTCGCAGATTCCCGTCGTGGCCGATGGCCGGCTCGTGGGTTCGGTCAACGAGGGGCATCTGTTTGCCGAGATCGTGAAGCACCCGGAGCTGCTGAAGGGGCCGGTCGAAGCCATCATGGAGCCCGCGTTCCCATACGCCGACATCTCGACCGGCGTCGATGCGCTGGCCGGCATGATCACGCCGGATTCACCGGCCGTGCTCGTGCGCGACTTCAAGAGCGACGAGACCTACATCATCACGCGCTGGGACGTGATCCGCGCGCTCAGCTAGAGCGTCGCTGCCGTGTCCGTAGCCGTAGCCGGAGTCGTAGCCGAGCCGACCATGACGCCCGTGCGTACTCGCTGCCCTGTCGTCGTCGGTCTGGTCCTGCTCACGGCAGCGGCCGCCAGCGCGGCCCACGCCCAGCCCCGTGTCGATCCGCGCGTGGTCGAGGCCATCGGCTGGTATACCGGCGTGGCCGGACGTGTCGACGACCCGAAGGCGCGCGCGCTCATCGATGCCGCGTCCGCAGATGGCGACGTACTGGCGCGCATGTGGGTGTCGCGGGCGTATTCTCGCGGACGGCTCGGCTACCCGCGCGACGAGGCCAAAGCGCGGGCCATTGCGATGCTGCTGGTAGACGCCGTCCGCCGCCAGGCTGGACTGGGGTCTATCGAGGCCACGTTCCTGATGGGCACCGCCTGCGACGAAGGCCTGGGCGTGGCGGAAGACCCAGCCGCCGCCGTCGCGTGGTTCCAGAAGGCGGCTGCGGCCGACCACACACTGGCCGAGCACAACCTCGGGAACGCCTACGCGGCCGGACGCGGCGTGGAGCGCGACCCCGCTGCCGCCGTCACCTGGTGGACCAAGGCGGCCCTCAAGGGCGACGCCGTGCCCCAGCTGCGGCTGGGCGAGGCCTACGAGCTGGGCACGG
Organism: Acidobacteriota bacterium; assembly: GCA_031378585.1. GTDB lineage: Bacteria > Acidobacteriota > Vicinamibacteria > Vicinamibacterales > UBA2999 > CADEFD01. The sequence goes on from JANNEJ010000085.1 coordinate 2,415, forward strand.
GCGTGAGTGCGGACCTGGCGGAAGCCAAACGCTGGTACGCCG
>JANNEJ010000337.1:0-2970 GCA_031378585.1 Acidobacteriota bacterium
GACCTACCGCGATCCAGTAGCGCTCGAAGCGTGTCCACGACGCCTCGTCGGTCGCGTCGACGCGCACCTCGATCTCGACGCGACTGTCCCGATCGCCGAACGGGAGCACACGAAGGGCCCACGCTACCTTGACCCAGCCGGCCTCGCCGAACGCGGCGTAGGCGGCGGGGCCGTCCACGTGCACGAATGGGATGTCGAGCTGCCACACCTGGCCGATCGCACCGACGACCACCTCGCGCGGCTCGTCTATCAGGATCTGGAAGCCGGGGTGCTCGGCGCTGGATGCGATCGCGTCGAGTCGGAGCTCCACCTTCTCGACCGTGCCGGTGAAACGTGACGGCAAGGTGCGCAATGCGAAGAGCGCCTTCACCAGCGACGAGCGCGCGAGGTCCTCGTGGCGAACGAGCTCCCAAGCACGCTCGGGTGTCAGCGCGAGCTCCACGGAGGAGAGCTCCAGCTTGCGCGGGGTCGGCAGGACGAGATCGAGGGCGGTCATGGGGCGGAGGATACCCCCCTCGCGCAGTTCTGGCCAGGCCCGTTCGCCAACCCGCAGCAAGGATCGCATGGTTCGACCACCTGGAGCATCAAAGCGTGGCGAAGGTGGACGCTGGCTACCATTGCGTACTCTAGAGAGCTGCCGCGTCGAACGCCGATCGATCCCTGCGCGCTGCGGATTCTTCTAGTGCGACCCGCGGGCTATTTCGCATCCAGCGACCATCGGTCGCGCTCGATACGCACGGTCGGAACCCGTTGAGAACGCGGCCCTTGGCCGCGCGACCCGACATCACACCGCGGCGCGGTACGTCGCTTGCAAATCGCGTAGCGGCTGCACGCCACGCAGCCGCCTGGAGTGCGCCGTGGGATGGGTGGTCGTCTGCGTTCTGGTCGTGCACGGCCTCATCCATCCGATGGGGTTCGCGAAGGCCTTCGGCTACGCCGCACTGCCGCAGCTCACGCAGCCGATCTCGCGCGCGTGGGGCGCGGCGTGGCTCGTTGCGGCGATCTTCACTCTCGCGAGCGCCGCCGCGCTCGGGTTCGGGGCTCGGCGGTTCTGGACCATCGGCGCCGTCGCGCTCGTGATGTCCCAGGTGGTCGCTGTGTCGTCGTGGCGCGACGCCTGGGCGGGGTCGATCGCCAACCTCATCCTCCTGCTGGCGGTCGGCCATGGGTGGCTTACGGAAGGGCCCGGCAGTTTCCACGCGCAACTCGTGCGCGACGCCACGGCTGTGCCGGCTCGGGCGGTCGAGGCGCCGGTCGTGACCGAGTCGGACCTCACCGGACTTCCCGAGCCCGTGCAACGCTACCTGCGTCTCGTGGGTGTGGTCGGCCAGCCGCGCGTGCGCCACTACCGCCTTCGCTTCCGCGGTCGGATCCGGAGCGGGCCGGACAGCCCCTGGATGCCATTCGAGGCCGAGCAACAGAGCGTCGCCGATCCGCCGACGCGGCTGTTCCTGATGCGGGCTCGGATGCGCGGACTGCCCGTGGAGTCGTTCCATCGCTTCATCTATGGACAGGCGACGATGCGCGTGAAGGTCGCCGGTCTCGTCACCATGGTCGACGCCCATGGCGAGGACATGGACCGTGCCGAGACCGTCACGCTGTTCAACGACATGTGTCTTCTGGCCCCCGGCACGCTGCTCGACCCTCACATTCGGTGGGAAGCCCTTGACGCCAGGTCGGCTCGCGCCCGGTTTACGCATGGGCGCGACACGATCACCGCGACGCTGTTCTTCGGCGAGGACGGGCTGCTGACGGACTTCGTCTCCGATGACCGGTTGCGGTCGTCGCCGGACGGCACGACCTTCACCGCGCAACGCTTCTCGACCCCCGTGCGCGACTACCGGCCCTATGGTCCGCTTCGTCTCGCCTCGCACGGCGAGGCGCGCTGGCACCCCCCGGAGGGTGTCTTTACCTATGGCGAGTTCGAGTTATTGGAGATCTCCATGAACGTCCAGCCATAGGGCCAGAGACGTCCATACAAGAAAAGGACGCACCATCGTGTCCACACGTTGTGCCGCAGTCATCGTTGTCGTGCTGCTCGGCATCGGGGCGCCAGCGCGCGGGCAAGACGCCCAGTTCGGCACCGAGCTCGATGTGCTGCCGTACGCCACGGGCGGCTGGTACGTGTCCGGGTGGTGGGGCCGCGACCACGTGCGCGTCCGGGCCGTCGCGTCCGACGTCAATCTCCCGGACTTCACCCTGAAGGGCGATTTCGAGGACGGCGAGTCTCGCGCCTATGCCGGACTGGTGGACTACTTCCCGCGTGCCGCGTTCCGCGGTCCCTGGATCGGCGCGGGCGTGGAGCATTGGAAGAACCGCGTCGGGCACCCGGCCGAGTCCGTCAAGGGTGACTACACCAACTGGATGTTCACGGTCGGCGGCGGGTGGGTGTTCAATCTCGGTCGGCACGTGTATCTCAATCCGTGGGCCGCGGGACACGCGCGGATCGGCGGTGACGAGACGGCCGTCGTGGGTCGACGCGTCTACGAAGTGCCGAAGGGGCTCGCCGAGGCGTCGATCAAGCTCGGGCTACGGTTCTGACGTGAGGCGCGCTATGTGGTCTCGTCGACAGATCCTCCTGGGCGCCAGCGCGGTCGGGGTCGCGCCGCTCGTGTCGGCGTGTTCGTCTGGGCCCACCTACGAAGAAGCCGCGCGCTGCTCGCCCCCGGATAGCTGGTGGGGATAGCGACCGCCGAGCTGTTCGATTCGCACCAGGTTCAGCGCGTGCTGCGCGCGCCATGGCCGGTCAGACCTGAACGCACAAGACGAGGCTCGGGCGGCCGCGGCTACGGCACCGGGCCGTGTGGCGGCGTACCGCGTCGTGCTGGCAGCGCAAGGAAAGGAGGGCGTCACTGCCCGGCCGGTCCCTAGTGCCGATGACGGACCGGCGAGGCGAAGTGTCAGCCGCGCTCAGCGGGATTCTCGCGTTCGAGGCAGGGCGGGCCCGGCGGCTGTGTGAGTTGAAGTGGC
>JANNEJ010000112.1:0-3435 GCA_031378585.1 Acidobacteriota bacterium
TCGATCTTCTCGAGCGCCTTCACGCGGCTCTGCACCTGCGCGGCTTTCGCGGCGTGCGCGGCGAAGCGGTCGATGAAGCGCTGCTCCTTGGCCAGCATCGCCTGCTGCCGGGCGTAGGCCGCCTCGCGGTTGGTCTCGCGAATGGCGCGCTCGCGCTCGTAGAAGTCGTAGTTGCCCGAGTAGGTGGTGATTTCCCCGCCGTCGATCTCGGCGATCTTCGTGACGATGCGGTTCATGAACTCGCGGTCATGCGACGTCATGAGCAGCGCGGCCGGCAGGCCCTTCAGGAACGCCTCGAGCCAGATGATCGACTCGATGTCTAAGTGGTTCGTGGGCTCGTCCATGAGCAGCACATCGGGCCGCCCGAGCAGCACGCGGGCCATGGCCACCCGCATTTTCCAGCCGCCCGAGAGCGCGCCGACGTCACCGTCGATGCGGTCGTCCTCGAAGCCGAGGCCGTGCAGGATCTCGCGCGCCTGCGCCTCGAGCGCGTAGCCGCCGAGATGGTCGTATTCCTCCTGCACCTCGCCGAAGCGCGCCAGGATACGGTCCATGTCGTCGGCCTGGTCCGGGTCGGCCATCGCGTGGTTGAGCGCTTCGAGTTCGTGATGCAGGTCGCCCACCCGGCCGCTACCGGCAATCGCCTCGTCGAGCACCGACCGGCCCGCCATCTCGCCGACGTCCTGGCGGAAGTAGCCGATCGAGAGCTTCTTCGGCACCGAGACGTCGCCCTCGTCGGCGACTTCCTCGCCCACGATCATGCGGAAGAGGGTGGTCTTGCCGGCGCCGTTCGGGCCCACGAGGCCCACCTTCTCGCCAGGGTTCAACTGAAAGGAGGCGTCGACGAAAAGAACCTGGCGGCCGTACTGCTTGCCGATGCGGGAAAAGGAAATCATGGTGACGTTGTCTATGGTATCGCGTCCGGCCCGGCGAACGCCGTGTCGCGCCTTGCCGCGACACGTACGTGACTCTGTTGACACACGTACGTACGGTCTGCAACCATGGCGGCATGACGATTACGGCTTCACGACTGCGCGCCAACGTCTACAAGGTGCTGGACGAGGTGCTGGAGACCGGCACGCCCGTAGAAATCGCGCGTCGCGGCCAGCGCCTCCGGATCGTGCCCGTGGCTCCAGCCAGCCGGCTCGACCGGCTGGTGCGGCGGCCACGCTACTTGAAGGTCGATGCCGACGCAATCGTGCACCTCGACTGGAGCGGCGAGTGGCGACCGTAGCCTACCTCGACACCCACGTCGTGGCCTGGCTGTTTGCCGGGGAGGTGGCCCGGTTGTCGGCCGCGGCTCGGGTCGCCATTGAATCGGACGACCTGCTGATTTCACCCGCAGTCGTGCTCGAACTGCAGTATCTCTACGAGACCAAGCGCGTGGCCGACCGCGCCGAGGTCGTGGTGAACGATTTGCAGCACCGCGTGATGTTGCGCGTGTGCGATCTGCCGTTTCCCGACGTTGCCCGGCACGCCCTGACCCTTTCCTGGACAAGGGATCCATTCGACCGGCTCATCGTGGCTCAGGCGGCCGTCCGGGACGCCAGATTGATTACCAAAGACCGCGTGCTTCGGAAGCGCTACAGCGCAAGCCTGTGGTAGCAGCGGTGAGCCGCACCGGACGCCGCCTTGCACCGCTGGATGGAATGTCGGAATGAATCGCCGCGCTGTCGTCTGCCTGTCGTTCGTTCTCGTTGCGGGTTGCCGCACGGCCGCCCCACCGCCCGGTCGGGCTGGCGCCACGCCGGCACCGCCCGCGGGGGCTGCGCCCACGGCCGCACGCGCCGAGCCCGATAGCATCCGCTGGGTGCGCGATGCAGCCGAGTACCGGGCCGCGGTGCTGCAGACCTATCGGCTCGTCACTGCACACGTCGAACGCGAGGCCGCCGGGCGCTCGGCTGGCTCGTGGGCCGTCGTGCTCGATGCCGATGAAACGGTGATCAGCAACCTCACCTACCAGGCCGAGCGAGCGCGGGCGGGCCTGGCCTACTCCACCGACAGTTGGGCGGCCTGGGTGCGCCGACGCGAGGCCACACCACTGCCGGGCGCCGCGGCGTTCCTCACGCGGGTGCGGGCGCTCGGCGGCAAGGTCGCCATCGTCACCAACCGGCTCGGCTCCGAGTGCGACGACACCATCGCCGTGTTCACGCGCGACACGCTCGTCTACGACGCGATGCTCTGCCGCCCCAACGGCAGCCCCTCCGACAAGAACGCACGCTTCGAGGCCGTGCGCGGCGGCACGGCGCCAGGCATCGCCACGCCGGTTGAGGTCGTGGCCTTCGTGGGCGACAACATCCAGGACTTCCCCGGGCTCACCCAGAAGATGAAAGACGCTGGCGAGGCCGGCTTCGCCGCCTTCGGCACCCGGTTCTTCGTGCTGCCGAACCCGATGTACGGCAGCTGGCAGTAGAACCGGGGCTCGGGGCTCGGGCCTCGGGGCCTGGGCCTCGGGAACGGGCTTCAGCGCGGACACTCACACGGCCCGCGCGGGCTCCGGACGGTCCGTCAAGCTCACGGACGCCGGAGCACATCGATGGCCCATCCGAGGTTCAACGGCGTGCCGTCCCATACCGGAAGTCGACCGGCGCGAGGCAGGGGCAGAAGTGGTGTTCGCAGCACATCTGGCACCTCTTGGACGACGCCGCCATTCGGCCGGAAGAAGGTCACGGTGCCGTCCTCGTGCCGTACTACTGAGAATCCCCCCTCATGGAGGGCGCGATGATGACGTCGACAGACGAGCAGCAGGTTGTCGAGGCTCGTGGCGCCCCCGTCGGCCCAGCCGGGGTCCCCAGCGCGCGTAATGTGCGCGTTGGGGTGGAGTGGTTCACATGATGGGCGTCGCACCGCCGCGCCGTGCAGCCAGGGAAGCGACAACCGCGATCGCGCGCAATGAGCGCACGGCGGATTGACGACGGCACCGTGCGGGTCTTCCGCCCCACGTCGAGCACCGCCCCTGTCGCGTCGTGGCGCATCTCGATGACCGACGCGTCGCATGCGAGCCGCCGAGACGTTTCCGCGGAAACGCACGTCGCACCGAAGTCCGTTTCGAGCACGCCGTCGAACGGGCTGATCTCCGCCGCTGTGGCCGGATGCGCCGCGCGGGGTTCGTCGGCGTCGACGTGGAGGATGACCTGGTAGCGGTCACCCGATGATCCGCGGTCGAGGTCCGCTGTCAGGGCGGCTTCCGCCAGCAATCCGAGGGCATCCGCCCGGCGCTGCCCGGCGGTGACCTGCTCGCAGAGCGCAGGGCCGGCTGGCGCGCCAGAGGTCGCTCGGAACAGATGGTCGGCAGCCGCCTCGAGCGCACGCTGAACGACCGCGCCGATCTCGGGTGTGAGCCGTCCGCGGATGACGACCATACCGTCGTCATCCACCCACGTGGACAGATGTCGGCCCAGGTGTCGTGCGTTGGTCTGGGTCGCGGCCTCCGCG
>JANNEJ010000132.1:0-12614 GCA_031378585.1 Acidobacteriota bacterium
GGGAATACACGGCCAACTTCGACGGTAAGGCGTATCCCGTCACGGGCAACCCCGATGGGGACATGGTCGTCGCCCGGCGCATCAATCCAACCAGTATCGAGACCTCCTACACGTTGAAGGGGAAGGCGACGACCGTCAACACGCGGGTGGTGTCGGCCGACGGGAAGACCCTGACGGTGACGAGCACGGGCACGAACGGCCAGGGTCAGAAGATCAACAACGTGCAGGCCTTCGAGAAAGGATAATCGCTGCCGAGGGCCGATCGTCGCTGGCCTGGCGCCACGACGGCACCACCGACACCGCCTGGGCGTTGTTCGTCTCGGGGAACGCGCGCATAGTGGCATCGGCTCTCGCGTCGAGGTCGTCGACGATAGGCAACCTTAGCAGGGTCCGGGGGCGACAGAATCAGCGTTATCCGACCCTGGCCGCCCACCCAGCCGTCGCCCCCAGGCGATGTCCGGTTCGCGCGCGCATAGACCGCTCTGGAGGTCCCAATGGCCCTCGCCTCGAGCGTCGACTGGCTCGGATTCGCGGGACTCGCCGCAGCATCCGTGCCGGCGCTGTCAGCCGAGCAGCACTGGGCCGAGAAGGTCCACGCCTACACCCGCCCTCGGGACTCTGCGAACAGCCGTGTCAGGGACCTTGTGCTGCGCGTGGGCTACTTGATGGCGGTGGCGAGCAGTCGCTCGAGTTCAGTGAGCCGCGTCCGCAGGTCATCGAGCTCGCGCTGTTGCGCGCCAAGCTGGCGATGCTGCTTCTGCACCTCGTTGAGCAGCATGGCGTTGACCTTGTGGTATTGCACCGTCTCGATGTCGCCGTTGGCCTGCCGCGTGATGAGGTCGGGAAACACCTCTTCGACCTCTTCGGCAATCAGGCCGTACTCGAGCGGCCGCTCGCCGGCCGGGGCGGAGCTCACGCCCTGGCGATAGCGGAAGGTCACCGGCCGGAGTTGCATCAGCCGGTTGCTCACGTCGCCCATGTCGACGATGTCGTCCTTATACCGTCGCGACGACGACACGACGCCGAGCTGTCCGGCCGAGTCGATCATGACGGCCACCGGGCTGCTGCTCACGGTGGTGGCGCGCACGCCCGGCACGTAGAACGTGCCGTTGGGATTCAGGTGCATCAGCGCCGACTCGACGCCGGCGGTAGCTTCCTTCAGGTACCACGTGAAGAGCGGCGCGAAGGCCCTAGTGTCGACGCGAAAGAACCCGCCAGGGGTGCTGCTGATCCACGATCCGGCGCGGCCGTCGTTGGCGCCAAAGTTGGTGATGAAGCCGTTCAGCTCTTGCGTCACGCCGACTGTCTGGGACGAGCCCATGCGCAGGCCAGAGGTCGACCGCACGAAACCGCCGGTGACCTCGAGCGCGTCCTGGGGCGTCGCCGTGCCGATACCGATGCCCGTTGCCGTCACCGCGAATCGCGACTGGCTGGCCAGCATGAAGTTGATCGACCCGTTCGACGCGATGTTGTTGATCCGGTACTCGTGGGTCGAGTTGTTGAAGCCCTGGAACTGGCCCAGGTTGCCAGCGTCTGATAACGAGGGTTCTGTCACCCTCAGACCTTCTAATGTTCCTATCGTCAAGGACGACCTGATTGCAGCCTACGTCGCGCGCCGGACCGAATCCGCGCGAGCCGCAATCGACGCCTACCTGGAGGCCTTCCCCGTCGAAGAGCGCGCCCTGCGGTTCTTCGACTGGGTCGTGCGTTGGGCCGAGTCGCCGGACTTCCGCGGCGCCCGGTGCAGCACGTCGTCAGGGAACTCGCCGATCCTGCCCATCCGGCCCGCGCGCTGGGCCGCAGCCCAGCGCGAAGAGCTCATCGCGCGATGCGCGGAATGGGCCCGCGCCGCTGGCGCGGCCAATCCAGAGCGCACAGGCGGCGCGTTGCTGGTGCTGTTTGACGGCCCCATGGCGGCGTCCGAACAGGACGGGCCCGAACGGGCGCGCGACGCGCGTTGGACCGCCGAGCGAATGCTCAGAAGCACACCCTGACACCGTGCGGCCGGGCCCCGCGCCCACAGCTCCGCGTCCGATCGGTATACTCCCGGCATGACACTGCTTTCCCGGCGGGTTCTCGTGGTCACGGTCGCGCTCCTTGTTTCGACGACACTCGTCGCCCAGCGCGGAGCGCCAGCTGGCGAGTGGCGCACTTACGGCGGCGATCTCGGTCACACGCGCTACGCGCCGCTCGACCAGATCACGGCGGCGAACTTCGGCGAGCTCGAAGTGGCGTGGCGGTTCAAGACCGACAACCTCGGGCCGCGGCCGGAGTTCATCCTCCAGTCCACGCCGCTCATGGTGAAGGGCCGCCTCTACTCCACGGCTGGCTCCCGCCGCGCCGTCGTGGCGCTTGACGCCGCCACCGGCGAACTGAAGTGGTCGTACTCGCTCGACGAAGGCCCGCGCGGCGCCGCGGCGCCACGCCTCCTGTCGGGCCGAGGCCTGTCGTATTGGACCGACGGCACCGAAGAGCGAATTCTCTACGTCACACCTGGCTATCGCCTCATTGCCCTCGATGCCGCCACAGGACGGCCGATTCCTGGGTTCGGCGAACAGGGCATCGTCGATCTGAAGAAGAACTTCGATCAGGATCTCGATCTGGTCAACGCCGCCGTGGGCCTGCACTCGACGCCGATGGTGGCCGGCAACGTCGTGATTGTGGGGGCGGCGTTCGAGACCGGCGCCAATCCCAAGAGCAAGATCAACGTGAAGGGCTACGTGCGCGGTTTCGATGTGCGCACCGGCAAGCGCTTGTGGATCTTCCGCACCATTCCGAGCCCCGGCGAATTCGGCAACAACACGTGGAAGCAGGACTCGTGGGCGTACACGGGCAACACCGGTGTGTGGGCGCAGATCTCGGTGGACGAAGAACTCGGGCTCGCCTACCTGCCGGTCGAGATGCCGACCCACGACTACTACGGCGGCAAGCGCCCAGGCGACAACCTCTTCAGCGAGAGCCTGGTCGCAGTGGACCTGCAGACCGGCGAACGCAAGTGGCACTTCCAGCTCGTGCATCACGGCATGTGGGACATGGACATCCCGTGCGCGCCGATTCTTGCCGACGTCGTCATCAACGGCCGCCTGCGAAAGATCGTAGCGCAGCCGACCAAACAGGCCTTCCTCTACGTCTTCGACCGCATCACGGGCGAGCCGATCTGGCCCATCGTGGAGCGTCCCGTGCCGCAGGGCGACGCGCCCGGTGAGTGGTACTCGCCCACGCAGCCCATGCCGACCAAACCCCCGGCCTACGATCGTCAGGGCTTCTCGGTGGACGACCTCGTGGACTTCACGCCCGCACTGCGGAAGGAGGCCGAAGCGGCCATCGCCCTTTACCGGATCGGGCCGATGTTCACGCCGCCCTCGGTGAGCAATGCCGCGGGTCCCATTGCCACGCTCACGCTTGGCGCGCAAGGCGCGGCCACCAATTGGCCGGGCGGGTCCTACGACCCCGAGACCAATACGCTCTTTGTGGCGTCGGAAAGTTCACCCCGGCCGCTCGGCCTCGTGCCGCCACCACCCGGCGTCTCGGATCTGCCGTATCACCAGGGCACCGTGCTGACCGGCGCACGTCGGTCTGGCGGCTCAGGGTCGGCAACCGCCGACACGCCGGGGGCGGCCGCACGCGGCGACCTCAGCGTGCAGGGCCTGCCGCTCGTGAAACCGCCCTACAGCCGCATCAGCGCGATCGATCTCGCGGCGGGCGAGATCCGTTGGCAGGTGCCGCACGGAGGCACCCCGGATCTGGTGAAGAACCACCCGGCCTTGAAGGGTCTCGACATCCCGCCGACCGGCCGGCCCGGCAACAACGTGGGCACGCTCGTGACCAAGACGCTGCTCATCGCCGGCGAAGGCAACTACGGCCCGACGCCGTCGGGCACGCGCGGCGCCATGCTGCGCGCGTACGACAAGGGCACGGGCAAAGAAGTGGCCGCACGCCAGTTGCCGGCGCCGCAGACCGGGTCGCCGATGACCTACATGCTGAACGGCCGGCAGTACCTGGTCATTGCCGTAAGCGGCTCGGGCTACAGCGGTGAGCTGCTGGCACTGCGTGCGCCGTTGCCGGCAGCGCGGTAGGCCCGCGACCTCTACCGCGGCCGCCGCGGCTCCACAACCTGGAACGCCGCGTCGAAGCGGTCGAGCACGTCGAAGAGCAGCATCGCGGCCGACAGGTCGCCGGTCAGCGTCGCGGCGCCCTGCGTCACGGCTTGAGCCAGCGTCTGGCGCCCAAGCACGATCTGGTCGAACGTCTCGCGCGACAGGGCCACCGACGCGGCGGCATTCGCCGAACGGGCGCCCGCCACGTAGGTGAGCGCGCCGTTCCGCAGCGTGACGGCCACCTGTTCCGGACGGCCGGTCAGCGACCAGTTCACCACCACCTCGCGCGACCACGCGCGCGGCCCGTTCACGTGCGTGCCCAGCACGTCGAACACATCGGTCGCGCGCATCGCCCGCACCATCTCGGGGTCGAGTACCGCCGGTCGCGCCGTGGGCGGCCCCTGCCTCAGCTCCTGCGCACCGGTCAGGTAGGCATTCCGCCATGTCGCAGCTTCCGAGGCGTACCCCAGTTGCTCGAACGCGTCGGCCGCCAATTGACGTGCCTCGGCATTGGCCGGGTCCGCGTAGACCACATGGCGCATCACTTCGGCGACCCAGCGATACTCGCCCTTGGCGTAGTCGGCCCGTGCCTTGGCGATAACGGCCGGCGCGCCGCCGAAATACTCGAGGTACTTCCTGGCGGCAGCCGGCTCCGGCAGCGGATTCAGATTGGCGGGATTGGCGTCATACCAACCCAGGTACTTCTGATACACGGCCTTGGCGTTGTGGGCGAGCGTGCCGTAGTAGCCACGTGCGGCCCAATCAGTGGCGAGGCCCGGCGGTAGCACGAGCTCTTCTGCGATCTCGGACGCTGTGTAGCCGTGGTTCATGAGCCGCACGCTCTGGTCGTGAATGTACCGATAGAGGTCGCGCTGATTCGCCACGGCACGCGCCACCCGGTCGCGTCCCCACGTGGGCCAATGATGCTGCGCGATGAGCACCTCGGTCTCTGGACCGAACCGCTCGAGCGCGGCGCCCAGGTGTTTCGACCAGGCGCTGGCGTCGCGCACCTCGGTGCCGCGAAACGGCAGCAGGTTGTGCATGGTCTTGGTGGCGTTCTCGGCCAGATTCAGCACATGGTGCTTCGGCAGGAAGAGGTGCATCTCGGCAGGCGCCTCGGTGGCGGGCGTGAGCTGGAACACCACCGGGACGCCGTCGATGGTGTGCGTTTCGAGGGGCTGCGCGATCGACATCGTGGGCGCAACGATCGACCGTCCCGGCGCGCCCACGCCGTCGATCTTGCCAAGACCCGCATCGACCGACCCGCGCGGGCCACGCGGCAGCGACGGCCCGAACTGATACGTCGCCCGCCGGCCCATGGCGTTGCCGGCCACGACGCTCTCGGCGATCACGGCGTCCATGAAACCTGCTGGCGCGATGATCGCCGTGCGTCCCGCGGCGACCTCGGCCGGGTCCACGACCCCGCGCACTCCGCCGTAGTGGTCGCTGTGGCTATGCGTGTAGATGACCGCGACGACCGGCCGCTTCGGACGATGTGCGAAGTACAGGTCAAGAGCGGCGCGGGCCGCGCCCACCGAGCCGAGCGGGTCCACGACGATGAGGCCGGTTGTGCCCTCGATGAACGTGACGTTGGCCAGCGCTAAGCCGCGTACCTGGTAGACGCCGGGCACGACTTCGAACAACCCGTGGATGGCATTCAGTCGTGCCAACCGCCACAGACTCGGGTGCACCGTGTCCGGCGGCGCCGCGTTGGTCAGAAAGCCGTAGTTGCGCGTGTCCTGCGCGGCGGGCAGCGTCGCCACGAACCCTCGTCGCGCGTCGACGAAGTCCTGTTGATCCGCAAAGGGCAGATCGCGCAGCGCGGCGTCGTACGCCGCTCGCACGCCAGGCGCCGACGCGCTCGGGGCCGTGGACTGGGCCGATGCGGCACCGGCCTCGCACACCACCGCGATGACCACGCTCGTCAGGATCGCCTGACTCGTTTTGCTCGACTTGCGCATGCGCACCTCTCCGGCGCGCACGATAGCACGGCGTGACGGTTACTTCGCGGCGGGACCGGCCAGATACGGCATGAGCATCGTGTTCTTCGGATGGACCCGAAACAGATCGAACTCCATGAAGTAGCCCTCTGGGTCGTAGCCGACAAACGCGCGGTAGCGCCCGGCCTCGTCGTCTGACACCGCCGTGCCGCGAAGCGGGAACAGTCCTCGATCCTTGACGGCGGTGAACCACCCGTCGAGGTCGTCGATGAGGAACGACACGTTGACGGCCTTCTTCTCAGTTGACTTGTTCATGCCACGGCGTTCGTCCACGAGACCGACGTGGCCTGTCTTCGATCCCTCGTAGATCTTGGCCCAACCCTGGTCCACGACCTGCCGCAGTCCGAGTACTTCCTCGTAGAAGGTCTGCATCGGCGGCATGTCCTTGTAGTACAGCCAGGTGATCGTGGCCTTGAAGCCCAATCCCTCGGGCAGCGTGCTCGTCGGCGACCGCACGGTGCGGTTGGTCTTGAGCAGCGGCACGAACCGTTCGTTCTCAGGATGCTGGTTGAAGCGCTCGAACTCGAGCAAGTAGCCTTCGGGATCCTTCACGACGAAGCCGTCATGCGCGCTACCAGGACGCGCCGCAAACGGACGGCCCGACTCAATGCCCTTGCTGGCCAGGTACGCGTGCCACTCCTCGAGCTGATCGGTCAGCAGCGCGAGCGCCACCGACTTCGGCTCGTCGGCCGAGTGCATCCCTTTGGCCGCGTCCACGAGGATCAGGTACGACTCCTCCGCCACACGGAAGATGCGGGCCATGTCGTAGTCGGCCACGAGTTCCAGACCGAGCGTGTCGCGATAGAACGCCGTGGCCCGGTCGAGGTCGCGGTAGTACAGGAACAGATTGCTGGCGCGCACGCCGAAGTCGCGCATCGTGCGAAACGACGTGTTCTGAGCCAGCAGCTGGTTGATGCGCCATGTCGGATAACTGAGCAGCCTTCCGAGGCGGCGGGCAATCGCCTCGCGCGCCTTGCCGGCGTACTGGCCGGACTTGTCGAGCGCCTGCGCCTCGGCCTTGAGTGCCTGATAGTCGTCGAGGGTCTGGCCCTGATAGATGAGCAACACGTCTTTGCCCTTCGCCACGTCGGCCGGGAAGAGGTCGGTCACAAGCAGGCTGCTCTCGCGGTAGAGCTTCACCTGGTTCCGGGCCGCGACCTTCTCTGCCTCGGGCAGCATCTGGTCCATCTCGGCTGGCGCCAGCACCTCGCTCATGGCAAGCGTCTTCACGCCGGAGTTGACCAGCTCGCCAAAGCCGCCAATCGTGCCGAGCTCATAGGTGTGCGGCGGAACCTGCGGCGGGCTCCCGGCACATCCGCCGGCGACGACGACGGCCAGAACGATCAGCGCGCGATGAGCGATGCGGGAACGAGACATGGATGACGTCCTCATAGGGGCAACGGAATGGTGGTGCGGTCTGATGCGCGTACACTAGGTGCCGCAGAACGTGCGAAACGGGCGGCCGCCCTGCGGTGCTGGGCTGCTGAACTCCGGACGAGAACGCTGGTGGTCGTAGGGATCGGCCAGTGCGGCCATGAGTCGTTCCAAGGGACCCAGGTCGCTCTCGTCGGTGGCGGCCGCGAGCGCTTCTTCCACCTTGTGATTACGGGGAACGACCGCGGGATTGCTCCGCTGCATCAGCGCCACGACCTCGGCAGCGGTCTGCGACTGGCGTGCAAGGCGCGCCTGCCATTGCCGGTGCCAGACCTGGAACGCGGCGTCGGCGTGCGCGAGCGTGTCGGCCGCGCCTGCCGTGCAGAGCAAGCGAAAGGTGTTGGTGAAGTCCGCCTGGGTGTCGTGCATCCACGTCAATAGCCCGTCGACGAGCACGGTGTCGCTCTCGTCGTCCGTGAACAAGCCGAGCTTGGCGCGCATCCCGGCCAGCCAGTGATGCTGGACGCGCGCGTCGACGCGCGCGATCGACCTGTTGGCCAGTTCGATTCCGCGCGCCTGGTCCGGGTCGAAGAGCGGCAGCATGGCTTCGGCCAGCCGCGCCAGGTTCCACTGGGCGATGGCGGGCTGATTGCCGTAGGCGTAGCGGCCTTGCGCGTCGATGGAACTGAAGACCGTGGCCGGGTCGTAGGTGTCCATGAACGCGCACGGGCCGTAGTCGAGGGTCTCACCGGAAAGCGACATGTTGTCGGTGTTCATCACGCCGTGGATGAAGCCCACGAGTTGCCACTGCGCGACGAGGGCGGCCTGGCGCTCCGCGACGGCATCAAAGAGTGCCAGGTACTCGTGCTCGACACCGGCAACCTCCGGGTAATGCCGGCGTGTCGTGTAGTCGGCGATTGCGCCGAGCGCCGCCTGGTCGCGACGTGCCGCGGCCCACTCGAACGTGCCCACGCGCAGATGGCTGGCAGCGATGCGGGTGAGCACCGCACCAGGCAGCGGCCGTTCGCGATACACGGGCTCACCGGTCGACACCACCGCCAGACTGCGCGAGGTGGGGATGCCCAACGCGTGCATCGCCTCGCTGATGACCAGCTCGCGCAACATCGGTCCCAGCGCCGCACGGCCGTCGCCGCGGCGCGAGTAGGGCGTCGGTCCGGCGCCCTTCAGCTGCACGTCCACGCGACGGCCATCTGGCGTGATCTGCTCCCCCAAGAGAATCGCCCGCCCATCGCCAAGCGGCGTGAAATGGCCAAACTGGTGACCGGCGTAGGCCTGGGCCAGGGGGCGAGCGCCCTCAGGCAGCACGTTGCCGCCGAAGATGGCGGCGCCGGCCGGCGAATCGAGCACCTGGACGTCGAGTCCCAGCGCACCTGCCAGGTCCGCGTTGAAAATCACGAACTCCGGATCGCGGACGGGCGTGGGCGCCACGCTGGCATGGAACAGCGCGGGCAGCTCCCCGTAGCTGTGTTCGAGGCGCCAGCCGCTCACGACACCGTGACGTCCTCGACGACCGCGTGCACGAAGAGGTCGTCGAAGGGCACTACCTCGAGCGCCTGCCGATTGGTGGCTTGCAGCACCACCGGCGGCGCCACACTGGCCTCGAGTGCCTGGGCCCAGCGGCGCGCGCACACGCACCAGCGATCGCCAGGCTTGAGGCCGGGGAACCCGAACGCAGGCACGGGCGTGGAGAGGTCGTTGCCCTCGGCGCGCGAGTAGTCGAGAAACTCCTGCGTCATCACGGCGCACACCGTGTGCTGCCCAACGTCGGCGGCTTCGGTGCGGCAGAAACCGTCGCGGTAGAACCCCGTCGCCGGGTCGGAGCAACAGGAGTGCAGCGCCTGTCCGAGTACGTTGGTAGACATCGGGACCATGATCGCATGGGAACGGCAACTGGCGCAGGCGGAGGCGGCCCATCGGGGAGCACCCACGCCCGCTGGGTTCGGGCTAGAATTCCGCGCATGACACACCCGCGACTGCTCGTCCTCATCCTGATTGTCAGCTTGAGCGCAGGGGCGATGGCACTCGGGCGCGGTGGGGCAGAGTCCGGCGGGCAGAGCGCCCCGGCCAGCACGCGTCCGCCCGGCACGACCTACACGGGCCGCGCGTTCACCTTCAACAAGATCCAGGAGGGCATCTACCACGCGGTCGCCACCGGCAGCCTGGTCGTGATGTCGAATGCGACCATCATCGAAGGCGACACCGACGTGCTGGTGGTCGACTCGCATGTGGCGCCAAGCGGCGCGTGGGCGCTGCGGGAAGAGCTGAAGGCTGTCACAACCAAGCCCAGTCGCTGGGTGGTCAATTCCCATTACCACTTCGATCACTCGCACGGCAATCAGGTGTACGGACCCGAGGTGGAGATCATCGGCCACGAGTTTGCCAGGCAGCAGATCCTGGCCGGCAAGTCGATGGACTCGCCGGGGCGCGAGTTCTATGTCGGCAGCATTCCGGCCACGATTGCCGGGCTCGAGCAGCGGCTGGCCGCCGCAAGTGACGACGTGTCGCGGGCGCCCCTCGAACGTCAACTGACACTGCAGCGCACGTTCCTCGAAGGGACCAACGCCGTTTTGCCCACGCCGCCGACGATGACCCTGTCGCAGACCATGACGCTGCACCGCGGTTCGCGCGAGATTCGGCTGCTGTTTCTTGGCCGCGGCCACACCGCCGGCGACATCGTGGTCTACCTGCCCAAGGAGCGGATCGTCGCCACGGGCGACCTGCTCGTCGAGGGCACGTCGTACCTGGGCGACGCTTTCGTCACCGAGTGGATTCAGACCATCGAGACGCTCAAGCAGCTCGACTTCGACACGGTGCTGCCTGGCCACGGCGCCGCCTTCACGGGCAAGACCAAGCTCGACCACTGGCAGGCGTACCTGCGCGACTTCTGGGCGCAGGCGCAAACGTTCCATAAGGCAGGCACGCCGTGGGAGACCGCGGCGCGGCTGGTGGACCTGCGCGGCAACGCCGTGCACTATCCCTCGATTCGCAGCGTGGGTGTCGTCCCGAACCACGGCATGCGACGGGCCTACGAGCTGCTCGATGGGAAGGCGCAGTAGCGCGCCAGCGTGAGCGAAGACGCCCTTACTTGCGCGGAGCGACCATGATGGCCTTCAGCGCGTCGGATTCACCGGAGAGCGGCGTGTGTCCTGCTGGGTACTTGTTCATCTGCAGGAAGTAGGCGATGAGTGACGCGACATCCTCGGCCGTCAGGCTGCCGGGGTTGTCTTGCGGCATCTCCGCCATGGCACGGTTGATTTCATTGAGCGGACGGTCCACGTAGGCGCGGGTGAACTCGGCGCCCGTGAACTTCTCGGGCTGGTGACACGTCTCGCAGGCCTGCGCGTAGAGCGCCTGGCCCTTGGTGGCTTGTGCCGCCGTGTAGACACCATCGTTGGCGGACGGGCCCTGCGTGCCAGCGGCCAGAACGCCGCACCAGGACGCCACTGCCAGTATTCCGACCAGAATCATCGCTCCTCGTGCCATGAGTCCATCGTAGCAAAGTCGAGCTGGCGCCGCGCGCGGTCCTCAGGCTCGTCGCTCAGGCGGGTTCGAGGCGTGGGCTGGACTGGAGGATCCCACGCCGACCGGTCCTGTGGCACAGTGAGCGTTTCTCTTCCAAAGGAGGTCTGCAGTGAGCGAAACAACACCTCGTCGCGGTTTCCTCGGACGATTGATTGGCGCCGCGGCGGCGCTTGGACTACCCATCGCCGAGTTCGGCACCACTGCGGCGGCGCAGCAAGCCGGGCACGATGACTGGTTGAAGGAGGTCAAGGGCGCCAACCGGTGCCTGTTCGACTTTCCGAAGCACTTGAACGGCTTCGGGCTGGCGCACGTCTTCAACTACCTCGCCACGTATACGGCGGCGTACAAGACGGGTGCCGGACAAGTGGGCGCGGTCGGCACGTTCTACGGCATGGGCCCCGGGTCAAGCATCGCCATGGGCTTCAACGACGCGATGTGGGCCAAGTACGCGCTGGGCGAGTATCACGGCCTCAAGGACGCCAGCGGAAAGCCGTACACGCGCAACGTCTTCAACCGTCCGACCAAGGCCGACGGCCACCTGGCGGCGGCCGCGCTTCAGACTCCCAACTTCGCGATGCTCGGGGACATGATGGCCGGGTTGGGCATCGAGAACCTGCAGAAGATGGGCACGACGTTCATCATGTGCAACAACGCCCTCGACGGGTGGTGCGTCGAGCTCGAAGCACGAGGCAAGGGCACAGCCGCCGACATCGGGAAGGACCTGCGTGCGAATCTGCTGCCGGGCGTGACGATCGTGCCCGCCATGGTCATCGCCATCGAGAAGGCTCAGGCGGCCGGCATCCGCTATAACCGCCAATAGCGCGCGTCGTCGACAGACCCCACTCATCCTCGCCCCTCGCGAACGGGCCCCTGACCAGAGCTTGGAGCGAGGGGCGAAGGATTCGGACAACCCTACGCCAGCCGCTTGCTCGACCGCAGCGTCGCCAGGGTAATGAGCACCAGCCCGCACGCCAGCAGCGCGGCCATTTGCGGCCACAGCACGTCTACCCCCACGCCCTTCAAGAAGATTCCGCGCACGATCACCAGGAAGTAGCGCAGCGGAATCGCGTAGGTGACGTACTGAATCCACTCTGGCATGTTCTCGATCGGGAACGTGAACCCCGACAGGTAGATCATCGGCGTCAGGTAGAAGAACGTCGCGGTCATCGTCTCCTGCTGCTGCGTCTTCGAGATGGTCGAGATTAAGAGACCCAGGCCAAGCGTGCTCAGCAGGTACAACAGACTGCAGCCGATGAGGAGCGGAAAGCTGCCAAGGAATGGCACCTCGAACCAGAACACGGCCACCACGGCGACCAGCACCACGTCGAGCATGCCGATGAGCGCGTAGGGCAGCAACTTGCCGACGATGAGCTCCCAGCGCGCCAGCGGCGTCACATTCAACTGCTCGAGCGTGCCGATTTCCTTCTCGCGCACGATCGCCATCGCCGACAGGTTCGTGGTAATCACGAGCAGCAGCAACGCGACAATGCCGGGGATCATGAAGTCGCGGCTTTCGAGGCGCGGATTGAACCAGACGCGGATCTCCGGCCGGACCGCGGGTGCCACGGCGCCGCGTGGCGAGGCCTCCGCCGCCAGATCC
>JANNEJ010000146.1:0-1840 GCA_031378585.1 Acidobacteriota bacterium
TCGGCGCCCGTCAGCGCGGTGAGCAAATGCTCGGCGTGCACCGCCCGCGAGCCACGCGTGCCTGTGGCGAGGTCGTACTCGAGCGTGGAGTAGCCGCCCGCCACGGCCTGCACCCGGTCGAGAGCCCCGCGCGACAGAGGCGCGCGGCCCAGGTTCGTGTGAATTACGACGCCCGTGGCGTTGACGACCGGCCGCAAGGACCCGCGCACGGTGTTGGCCAGTCGCGCCTCAGCACCGTCGGTGATCGTATCGGGCAGGGTGCCTGGCGCGACCTGGTGCCCGGCGGCCAGCGAGGTCCGCATCGCCGCAGCACTGGCGCGCAGCGCAGTGGTGGCCGCCTCGCGCCCACAGCGCGCCTCGAGGGCGCGTCCGGCGGGACGCTGCAGCAGGTGCTCGATCGAGGGAATCGCGCGATAGTCAGCCATGGTGGCGTCTTGCGGGTGCCGGCGGTTCAGGATACCATCACGAACCCACATGCTCGCTCGGCGCGAGGGTGGCCCTCCGATGCCAGACAAGCCCGCTTCCATCCCCGCGACGTCCACGCCCTCGCGGCGGCCGCTCGAGCGCTTCTGGCCGTACGTCGAGCTGGCGGAAGAGCCGTCGCACGACGAGCTCGCGGCGCTCGATCCCGATCTGCACGCCGCGCTCTTCGGTCCGCGCGAACTGCCGTTCTCACTCACCGTGGTCTTTCCGACGTTTGCCGGCGATCACTACGACGAGGCGCTTGCGCGAGCACAGGCGTCGGCCGAGTATCGCGACGTGGGCACCGGGCCCGCGCGTCGCCACCGCGCACGCTTCTTCTCGCCGGACGCGGAGCGGCTGCGCGACTTGTATGGCCTGGTCGGCCATCTGCCTGAGACGGAAGTGCTCATCGACGATCGGCCGGTGCCGTACGCGCGCGAGCTCTGGCTTCCGCTCCTCTGGTTTCAGCTCCTCCGGTAGTCCATTGGCGCCGCCCACCAGCGAATTCGATCGACAGCTGCGCGAACTCGAGGCCGAGATCAAGCGCCTGGAAGTCGAGTACAACCTGTTCTTTGCCGGGCGCCTGGCCAAGCTGCCGTGGGACACGCGGGCGCGCGTCGAGGCGCTCGTCAAGCGCTACGACCGCATGGCGATCCAGAACACGGCCGAGCGCTTCCGTTTCCATGGCTTGCAGTCGAAGTTCAGTGCGTTCTGCGAATTATGGGAACGCAATCTGAGGTCGCGGGAGCTCGGACGCCCAGGTCCGCGTGGCCGTTCGACGTCGGAGCCGTCGAGGTCTGGCGCGCCCGCGGCGCCACCCGCGCCTCGCGCCGCCGGAGCCGCGGAAGCGTCGCCGCGTCGGGACGTGATGTCACTGCGCGATCCGGAGGCAGAGGTCGACAAGGTCAAGGCGCTCTACGAACAGTTGAATGCGGCGCGCCGTCAGGCAGGTGAGAGCGAGGTGCCCTTCGAGCGCTTCCAGGACGTGGTACGGGCGCAGGTGTCGAAACTCGGCCCGGACGGCGGAGGCGTGGCGTTCAAGGTGTCGGTCAAAGACGGGCGCGTGGCGTTCACGGCCAAGGCGAAGACCGGGGAAGACGAGTGAGGGGAAGTGCTGGGCGGACGAACCGGGCTGGTGGGCACGAACTGGCACCGGTCTTTCGACCGGCGCCAGATGACATCAGTGGTTCAGACGAGCAGGACGTTGCCGGCCTGGGGGCCCTTGGGACCGTCGACAATCTCGAACTCCACGCCCTGACCCTCTTCGAGCGAGCGGAAGCCGGAGCCCTGAATCGCCGAGTAGTGGACGAACACGTCGCTGCCGCCTTCGCGCTCGATGAAGCCGTAGCCCTTGGCGTTGTTGAACCACTTGACCTTG
>JANNEJ010000351.1:0-8385 GCA_031378585.1 Acidobacteriota bacterium
TGCGCGGAAGGGCCGGCAGGGCTTTGGCCACGCGCACCTTCTCGCGGGCGGCGCCGAGGTCGATGCCGGTGCGCCAGTGGATCCAGTGCGCGCATGACTGGCAGCCGGTGTTCCAGCCAGACCGTGCGTCGAACTCGCGGCGCCGCTCGGGTAGTTCGTAGGGGGCGGCGTGAAGTCGGCGAGCCAGTGCCGCAATCGTCTCGCCGAGGTCGTCGGTTTCGGCTCGACGCGCGAGCACGAGTGCGTTTGGCGAGGCGTGATCAACGAAGGATTCGACAGGAGATGCGGAGGTCATTTCCCATCGTAGCGTGGCAGTTTTTGCCGGCGGAGAATGGCGCTGGTGCGGCGAACGACGCGGGATCGATCGACGACGATGGCGCGGTGCTCGATCGTCGACGAGGCGGGCCACGCGCGGCCACCAGCGCCATGCCTGATGAGGGTCACGATTCTTTCGGGGTGGCCCTCCAGAACCTGTCAATAGAAATCGAAGGCGGCGCGAAGATTCTTTCGCGCAGCCGCCGGCCCACTCGAGCGACGCGACAACTGCGAACGCCGCCTGCCACGAGCGCAGCCACGGCCCATGCCGTGGATTCTGGGAGTGGGTCAGTTCGAAAATCGTGGCGGAAGTGGTCCGAGGCACGGCGTGCCGTCCTGCACCGATGGACACCGCTTGTCACCGTAGGAACAGAACACGCAACAGTCCCCGTCCTTGGGCGTCAACAGGACGTGGCAGGCCGGGCACGTTTGGGTCGCGGTCAAATCGGCCACGGCTAATGTTCAGGGACTAGTGCGGCCGACTGCCCAGCCAGTAGCCGAGAAACACGCTTCCGATCCCGATGACGACCTGCGCCGCGACATTAGCCATCGCCGCGCCCGTCGCTCCGCTCCGAACCAGCGCCAACGTGTCGAGTCCCAAGCTGGAAAACGTTGTGAAGCCGCCCAGGAGGCCGACGAACACGAAGAGTCGGGCAGGCTCACCCAGCCGCAGTGTGCCCGTAGTCGTCAACCCGGCGAGCAGGCCGATGATCAAGCAGCCGCTGATATTTACGAAGACGGTTGCGTAGGGGCTTGCTTGTCCGAGCCAGCGCGCAGTGGCGACGTTGGCCCCATGACGCGCCACCGATCCGAGCGCCCCGCCCACCCCACTGCGAGCCAAAGCATGTGGGATTCTAGCGTGCTCGGTCCGTGAGGGCGACGATTTCTTCGATCGTCGAAGTTGTACTACATGAAGTAGGTAGGCCCAGCCGGGCCGGATGTCTCCTGTGCTTGACGTACGGACAGAGCGTTGTCATATTCAAATGCACGTTTGAATATTTGACTATGCCATCCACCCATCGGCGCCCCCCATTGAAGCACGCGATCTACGCGCAGATCGCCCGCATCGGTCAGGCCTCGGCGAGTCCCAATCGCCTCGAACTGCTCGACCTGCTCTCGCAGGGAGACCGCACGGTCGACGCACTCGCCCGACAGACGGGCCTGAGCATCGCCACCACCTCCCATCATCTGCAGGTGCTGCGGCGGGCACGCCTGGTCGAGGCCGAGAAGGCCGGCGTGTATGTCACCTATCGGCTCGCGGACCCGCACGTGGGTGAGTTCTTCCTCCACCTGCGGCGCCTGGCGGAAACCCGGCTGGCGGAAGTGCAGCTGGTCACCCGCCAGTACCTGGAGGAACGCGGCGCCCTCGAGCCCGTGGGAGACGACGAACTCGTGCGCCGGGTGCGCGCCGGCGAAGTGACGCTCATTGACGTGCGTCCCAGCGAGGAATACGTGGCGGCGCACATTCCTGGTGCCATCTCGCTGCCACTGGCCGACCTCGGCAAGCAGCTGAGCACCCTGCCGAAACGGCGCGAGGTCGTGGCCTATTGCCGCGGCCCGTACTGCGTGATGGCGCTCGACGCGGTCGATCTGCTGCGCCGCAAGGGGTTTCGCGCGCATCGCATGGAGCACGGAGTGTCCGAATGGCGGGCCCGGGGATGGCGCGTGGCGGCGGGCGGCGACCGTGGCGCCGGTGAGCGGCCGTGACGTCGTCGCCTTCACCAGCACCATCCCAAGCCGCAACCGGCCCGCGTCTGGGACTGCACGAGAACCTCTGGCAGTTCGCGCTGCTGGTCGTCGTAAACGGCTTCGTGGGCGCCATGGTGGGCCTGGAGCGCAGCATCCTGCCAGCCATCGCGGAGCAGGAGTTCCATCTGGCCGCCCGCTCCGCCGTGCTGTCGTTCATCGTAGTGTTCGGGGTGGCGAAGGCGCTCACCAACTACGGCGCCGGCCGGCTGTCGGAGCGCTTCGGCCGCAAACACGTACTGGTTGCCGGGTGGATCGTAGCGGTGCCGGTGCCCTTTCTGCTCATGTGGGCCCCGACCTGGAACTGGATCCTGGCGGCCAATCTGCTGCTGGGCATCAGCCAGGGACTCACCTGGTCCACGACCGTGATCATGAAGATCGACCTCGTCGGTCCGACCCAACGCGGGCTGGCCATGGGCGTGAACGAGTTCGCCGGCTACGTGGCGGTGGCCGCCAGTGCCCTCGCCACCGGCTGGATCGCGGCCCGCTACGGCGTGCGGCCCGAACCCTTTTACCTGGGCGTCGTGTTCGTGATTGTGGGCCTCGCACTCTCGGTCATGCTCGTGCGCGAGACGCGGCATCACGTCGTGCTCGAGTCGGCGCTCCTTACGGGGCAGCCGCGCGAGGCCATGCCCACACCCCGCGAGATCTTCTGGCGCACGTCGTGGACCGACCGCACGCTGTCGAGCGTCAGCCAGGCCGGGCTCGTCAACAACCTGAATGACGGCATGGCGTGGGGCCTCTTTCCGCTGGTGTTCGCCGCACGCGGTATGACCCTGGCCCAGGTCGGCGCGCTGGCGGCGATCTATCCGGCCACCTGGGGCTTCGGTCAGTTGGCCACCGGCGCTCTCTCGGACCGCACCGGCCGCAAACCGCTCATCGTCTGGGGCATGTGGATCCAGGCAATCGGGATCGGCGTGATTGCACTCGCCCACGGATTCGCAGGATTCGTCGCTGGTGCCGTGCTGCTCGGCATCGGCACCGCGATGGTGTATCCCACGCTGCTGGCCGCGATCGGGGATGTGGCACACCCTTCGTGGCGCGCATCGGCGGTGGGCGTCTACCGTCTCTGGCGCGACCTCGGCTACGCCGTCGGCGCGCTGCTCGCGGGTGTCACCGCCGACTGGTTCGGGCTCGGCGCCGCGATGTGGCTCGTGGCCGGGCTCACGTTCGCCTCGGGCGTGGTGGCGGCGACGCGCATGCGCGAGTCGCTGGCGCGACGCGCTGACTGGAGATGACCATGAAGACCCTCTTCATCCTGAACGACCCTCCGTACGGCACCGAACGCAGCTACAACGCCCTGCGCCTGGCCGGTGCCCTGTCGCGACGCGACGGCGAAGAGACGAAGGTGTTTCTGCTGGGCGACGCCGCGGCCTGCGCCAAGAAGGACCAGAAGGTGCCGCAGGGCTATTACAACGTCGAGCTCATGCTGCGAGGCCTCGGCCGCCACGGCGGTGAGATCGGCGTCTGCGGCACCTGCATGGACGCGCGGGGCATCGCCGACACCGAGCTCGCCGACGCGACGCATCGCAGCACGCTCGAGGCGCTCACCGACTGGGTGCAGTGGGCGGATCGCACGTTGGTGTTCCAGGAGCTCACGATCAGGTTGACGCGCGCTCGTCGTTGCGCTGATGGCATCATGGAGGCCACATGACCAGCCCAGTGCTCGAACGCTTCCTTCGCTACGTCGCCTACGACACGCAGGCCCGCGAAGACTCAACCACCTATCCCAGCACCCCCGGCCAGCTCGTGCTGCTCGGCGACCTCGTGACCGAGCTGCACGCCATGGGCATTGCCGATGCCACGATGGACGCGCACGGCTACGTGATGGCCACCATTCCGGCCACCACGACCAAGACGGACGTGCCGGTCATTGGCGTGATTGCGCACGTGGACACGTCGCCCGAGATGAGCGGCGCCGGCGTGAAGCCCATCGTGCACCGCGCCTACGATGGCCGTGACCTGGTGCTGCCCGACGACTCCGAGACCGTGTTGCGCGTTGCCGACATGCCGTACCTGGGCGAGTGCCTGGGCCACGACATCGTGACCGCATCAGGCACGACGCTGCTCGGTGCCGACAACAAGAGTGGCGTGGCGGCCATCATGACCGCGGCCGCGTATCTGATGGCGCATCCCGAGATTCCCCACGGGGCCATGCGCATCGGCTTCACGCCCGACGAAGAGATCGGCAAAGGGACCACGCACTTCGACGTGGCCCGCTTCGGCGCGCGCTACGCCTACACGATGGACGGCGGCCCGCGCGGCGAACTGGAGTACGAGAGCTTCTCTGCCGACGCCATCAGCCTCACGTTCCGCGGACTGAACACGCACCCTGGCTACGGCAAGGGCCGCATGGTGAACGCCATCAAGCTGGCCGCGCGCTTCATCGACCGGCTGCCGTCCGACCGGCTGTCGCCGGAAACCACGTCGGGGCGCGAAGGCTTCGTGCATCCCAACGTGGTGCAGGCCGCTGTGGACCGGACGACGGTGAAGCTGCTCATGCGCGACTTCGACACGGCCGCCCTGAAACAGAAGGAAGCGTGGTTGCGGGCGCTGGCGGAGGGCGTCGTGGCTGAAGTACCCGGCGCCGCCGTAGACGTGCACATCGACGAGCAGTATCGCAACATGCGGGAGGTGCTCGACGAGCACCCGCTCGTGGTCGAGCGCGCACGCGAAGCGATCACGCGGACGGGGCTGAAGGTGCGCGAACGGGCCATCCGCGGCGGCACCGACGGGTCGCGCTTGTCGTTCATGGGCCTGCCGACGCCGAACGTCTTCGCGGGCGAGCAGAACTTCCACTCGCGCTTCGAGTGGGTCTCGGTGCAGGACATGGAGAAAGCGGTGGACGTCATCGTCGAGCTAGCCAAAGTGTGGGAGGAGCGCACGTAGCACGTGCGCTCGCGGCTAGACCCAGGCGCGGAACAGCGCCCTGAGTTCGATGGTGCAGCCTGGCAGCAAGGGTGTGGTCAGCGAGTGGCCGTCGTCGGCTGATAGCTCGGCCACGCGCGCGAGCTTGCCCTCGGGCAACAGCCGGAATATCTGCACCGCGTCGAGTTCCGGATCGACGAGCCAGTACTCCCTGACACCCGTGCGTTCGAAGAGTCGACGCTTCGTCTGCGCGTCGCGCTTGCGCGTGCTTCTCGACAGCACCTCGACCACGAGCGCCGGCGGTCCCTGAATGTTCTTCTCGGTCATGATGGCCGCCTGATCACCCGCTACGAAGAGCAGGTCCGGCTCGACCACGTCGCGGTGTGACAGGACGACGTCGAGCGGCGACAGGAACACCTCGCCCGCTCGTGGGTGCGCCTTGAGATAGGTTGCGATCTCAAAGAACAACCGTCCGACCAGCTGCTGATGGCGCAGGTTCGGCGACGGGGTCACGTGGTGTTCCCCGTCGATGATCTCGTGGCGTTTCCCGTCGTCGGGGAACTGCACGAAATCGTCGTATGTGAGGCGCATGTCGGCGCGTGCCGCAGGCGAGCGCATCGAGTCCTCCCCGGCCATGATCGCAGTCTACATCCGGCCATGGCAGGGACCAATGCGATGGTCGTGCCACGACGATTCTGCAGGAGTTTCTGCTGCTGCGCCGCCTGGCCATGTTGCGGAACCTGCTACCTGCGCTCAGGCTTCGTCGGGCAGGATGGGCCAGCCTGCGGCCGAGAGCCTCTATTTCTTCGGCACGCTTCGCACGCGATTGTTGCGCGCGCCGTGCTCCAGTTCCACCGTACCCATCAGCTCCAGAATGGGTGTGACGTAATTGGCGAACCGTCCGCGATACCCCTTGCGCAAGCCGTAGTAACCGCCCACGGGGTTCTTCACGTCGCGCGCCCACGCTTCGACCGTGCCCGGCTGCACGGGCTTCCCTTCGTCGGCGTTTCCGAGGGGCATCCAGTCGCCATTCTTCCTGAGCATCGCCGCGAGGTCGTCGAGGCACTCGAGCCGATATGACAGCTTGGTAGTGCCCACTTGCACGACGAGCGCGGGCGGCGTGAGGGTGTCGTCGCGCCACGCGTTGTAGTCGGACGCGAGCGACGGGGTCTTCAGGATCCACGGATCGTCCGCCGTGCCCGCGCCGTAGGTGACCGTGGCTTTGCTCATCGTGCTTTCTCCTCCGGCAGGCGCCGCAACCCTGTGGCGAACTGCTCGAACGACAACCATCGCGCATCGAAGTGGACATCTTGTGTCATATTCCTCCACGTCATGCGCGCGTCGCGACTACTGCAGATCCTGCTGCTGCTGCAGAACCGGGGTCGGCTGACGAGCGGGGACCTGGCGCGGGAACTGGCCGTGACCCGCCGCACGATCCTGCGCGATGTCGACGCGCTCGGCGAGGCCGGCCTGCCGATGGTGGTGCACGCGGGCTTTGGTGGCGGAATCGAACTGGGCTTCGACTATCGCACGCGGTTGACGGGTCTGGGGGCGGACGAGGCGGAAGCGATTGGCGTGCTGCTTGCGCGTCCACTGGACGACCTGGCGCCCCTGGGCATCGCCGACGCGGCCAACCGTGCACGACGCAAGTTGATGGAGTCGTTGCCCGACGCGGTGCGTGCGCGCGCGAGTGAGGCGGCACGGCGCTTCCGATTCGCGCAGCTGCCGGCTGCCACCGAAGTCGACCCGCGGCTTCCCGCACTGGCCGCGGCCGTGCGCGAGCATCGCGTCGTGCGCGTCCAGGCGTATCAGCGCAACGAACGGGTGATCCATCCGGTGGCGCTCGTGTGTGAGCCCGCGGGTTGGATGGTGGAGGACGGCCTCGCGCCCGACGCGCCGATTCGCCTCGACGCGTGCGGCGACATCAATATCTCGTCGAAGACCTTCGCGCGGGGGTGAGGCGACGACGAGGCGACGTCGTGCTCTACAGCAACTGCTGCATCATCTGGCCGGTATCCATCAGGCCCCAGTGCTCCACGATGCGACCGTTCTCGAAGCGCAGCATGTCGGCCACCGGCACCAGCATGGGCTTGCCCTTCGACGGGATGCCCAGAAATTCGGCGCGCTGGATGCCCTGCATGGTGGCGCGCACGAACACCTTGTCGCCTTCTGCCACCATGTCTTCGATAGTGATGGCGAAATCCGTGAAGGCGGCGTGCATCGCCTGGAACAGCTCGTGCAGGCCGTCGCGGCCGTCGGCATCAGTCGGTGTCTCTTCGTGCTCGATGAAGGTCTCCGACACAAGCTCATCGATGATGCTGAACGTGCCCTCGGTGATGGCGGCGTAGAAGCTGCGCGTAATCGTCTTGTGGTCCATTGGCGTCTCCGTCCGTGGCGGCTGATTGTACAAGCTAGGGTCACGCGCGGGGCACGGCCGCCGCCGCCAGGGCTCCCGCGCCAGGCAGGCTCTCCACCTTCCAACACATGTCGAGCAGGGCGCGCGCCTGGGCGTCTGGCAGCACGTCCTTCATCAGGTCGAGGGCCTTGGCTTCAAGGTCCGCGTCGCTCATCGGACGCTGCAGGCTACCCACCACGTGCTCCACGAAGTGGCTCACGACGCGGCCGTCCTTCAGCGTGATGCGCGCCCGCACTTGCTCCTCTTTCACCGACGGGTCGATGGTGGCCACCACGCGGTCGCGCAGCGCCACGATGACCGGGTCGCGCGCGTTCGCGTCGCTGAAGTCGCGCATGCCGGCCGAACCGCGCACCACCGCCACCGCCGCGGCGAAGTAGACGCTGAACTTGGTCTCGAGCCCGGTCTGCGGCGTCTTCTTGCCGGTGAGCTCGAGCACGAGCGGATGCACGCTGAGGTCGATGCGCTCGATGTCGGCGGCCGCGAGCGTGTGCTGGTTGCGCAGCTGGATGCAGGCGTCGATGGCGGGGTGGATGACGATGCCGCAGGCAAACGGCTTGTAGGTGTTGAGCGCGATCTCGTAGCTTCCGCCAAGATTGCTGGTGATCTCGAGGTAGTTGCGCGTGGTGCTGAGCACGTTGGCCCAGCCGCTCTTGCCCTCGAGCCCCACCTCGGTGCTGGTGAAGTTGCGCGCGGCCAGCAATGCCGCCGTGAGGCCATTCTGCGCGGCCCGGCCGGGATGAAAGCTCTTGGTCATCGATCCGAACATCTCGCGCAGGCCCACCGGCTGCGTAGCGGCGAGCCCGAGCGCCCACACCATCTGCTGCTCAGTGATCCCGAGCGCCTAACCGCAGGCCGCGGCCGCGCCGAACACGCCGGCCGTGCCGGTGATGTGCCAACCGCGGTCGTAGTGGGCCGGATACACCGCGTTGCCGATGCGGCATTCCACTTCCACGCCGAGCATCAGCGCGTGCAGGAAGTCGGCGCCGGTCATGGGCCGGAATTCCGACAGCGCCAGCAGGCCCGACACGACCGGACCGGCC
>JANNEJ010000230.1:0-13006 GCA_031378585.1 Acidobacteriota bacterium
CAGAGCCGCGTCCGTAACTTCGCCATCGTCGCCCACATCGACCACGGGAAATCCACCCTGGCCGATCGCTTTCTCGAGCATACGGGTGCCCTGCAGGCCCGCGAGATGGAAGCGCAGGTGCTCGACAGTATGGATCTCGAGCGCGAGCGCGGCATCACGATCAAGGCCCATCCCGTCCGCCTGAACTACCACGCCAAGGACGGCGAAACCTACATCCTCAACCTCATCGACACCCCCGGGCACGTCGACTTCGGGTACGAAGTGACCCGATCGCTGGCGGCGTGCGAGGGCGCGCTGCTGCTGGTCGACGCGTCACAGGGCGTCGAGGCCCAGACGCTGGCCAACGCCTATCTGGCGGTGGACGGCGGCCTCGAGGTCATTCCCGTCATCAACAAGATCGACCTGCCGAGCGCCGAGCCCGAAGAGGCGCGCCGCCAGATCGAAGAGATCATCGGCCTCGACGGCGACGGCGCCATTCTGGCGAGTGCCAAGGAGGGCCTGGGTGTCGTCGAGATACTCGAGGCGGTGATCGCACGCGTGCCGCCACCGGAAGGCGACACGGATGCGCCGCTCAAGGCGCTCATCTTCGACTCCTGGTACGACGCGTACCGCGGTGTCATCGTGGTCGTCCGTGTGCTCGACGGCACGCTGAAGCCCGGCATGAAGGTGCGCTTCATGGCCACGGCGCAGGACTACGAGGTCGAGCAACTGGGCGTGTTCACGCCCAAGCCGCTCGAGATGGCCGAGATCGGCGTCGGAGAAGTCGGCTTCATCAACTGCGGCATCAAGCGGATTGCCGATGCGCAGATCGGCGACACCGTCACCGAGACGGCACGGCCCGCGGCCGAAGCGTTTCCCGGCTTCAAGCCGCTGAAGCCGATGGTGTTTGCGGGGCTCTATCCGGTCGAGAGCCACGCCTACGGCGAGCTGCGCGAGGCGCTCGAGAAGCTGCGGCTCAACGACTCTGCGTTCTTCTTCGAGCCCGAGACCTCGATGGCGCTTGGCTTCGGCTTCCGGTGCGGGTTCCTCGGACTGCTGCACATGGAGATCGTGCAGGAGCGGCTCGAGCGCGAGTTCGACATGGACCTGATCACGACGGCGCCTGGAGTGCTGTACCGCGTGACCACGACCGACGGGGCTGTCCGCGAAATCGACAGCCCCGCCAAGCTGCCCGATGCCGGCACCATTCAGTTGCTGGAGGAGCCGGTCATCACGGCGATGGTCCTGACACCCAGCGAATACGTTGGCGGCATCCTGCAGCTCTGCCAGGACAAGCGCGGCGTGCAGAAGGCGCTCGAGTACAAAGCGTCGAACCGTGTGCTCATCACCTACGAGATGCCGTTCAACGAAGTGGTGCTCGACTTCTACGACCGGCTGAAGACCATCTCGCGCGGCTACGCCTCGCTCGACTACCACGTCACCGGCTACTGGGCCTCGCCGCTCGTCAAGCTCGACATCCTGGTGAACGGCGAATCGGTGGACGCGCTCTCGATGATCGTGCACCGCGACCGCGCGTACGACCGCGGCAAGCAGCTCGTGGCGAAGATGCGCGAGCTCATTCCGCGCCAGATGTTCGAAGTGGCCATTCAGGCCGCCATTGGCGCCCGCATCATCGCGCGCGAGTCGGTCAAGGCCATTCGCAAGAACGTGCTGGCCAAGTGCTACGGCGGCGACATCTCGCGCAAGCGGAAACTGCTCGAGAAGCAGAAGGAAGGCAAGAAGCGGATGAAGCGGGTGGGCACGGTCGACATCCCGCAGGAAGCGTTACTGGCCGTGCTGAAGCTGACGGGAGACTAGCTGAGACCGCCGTTGCCTATCAGAAATCCACCGTACGCGAGTACTTCGAGTCGATCGTCGTGGCCGTGATCCTGGCGCTCTTCATCCGCACCTTCGTGGTGCAGGCGTTCAAGATTCCCACCGGCTCGATGGAGCCGAACCTGCTGGTCGGTGATCACCTGCTCGTGAACAAGTTCGTGTTCGCGCCGACCGCGTCGGGGCTCGAACGGCTGTTGCTGCCGGTGCGCTCTATAGTGCGCGGCGACGTCGTGGTCTTCAAGTTTCCCGAAGACCCGGAGCGCGACTTCATCAAGCGCATCATCGGCCTGCCCGGCGAGACCATCGAAGTGCGCGGCACCCAGGTGCTCATCAACGGCACTGCCATCGCGCAGCCATTTGCCCACTTCCTGCTGCCGCACGACCCGGCCACGCCGGTGAACGACGGCGACCCGCGTGAGCGGTATGGGCCGGTCACGGTGCCGGCCGGTCACTACTTTGCGATGGGCGACAACCGCGACAACTCCCAGGACAGCCGCTACTGGGGCTTCATGCCGGGCCACTACGTGAAGGGGCGGGCACTGATGATCTACTGGTCGTTTGACGACGTGCCGAGGGCCTCGGGCGTCGGCAGCATTCTTGGCGGCACACGCTGGTCGCGCCTGTTGCACCAGATTCACTAGCGAAGCTGCGCCTCGAATCGCCCAGGAAGGCCCCACGGCTCCGCTTCGCGAGCACAGCGTTTCTGTGCCCCGCTCCGCGGGGCGAGGCTGCTCGTCTGCTACACTCGGGGCAGAACCTCCCCCGAGGGCCGGTATGTCCACGATCATCAAGCTGATCTTCACGGCGCTCCTGCTGAACGCCTGCGTGCAGGCGGGGCGGTCATCATGGAACTTCTATCAGTTCCAGGATGCCGTCCAACAGGCCGCGCTCTTCAGCGGCCGGGAGACGCCAGAACAGCTGAAGGCGCGCGTACTCACCCTGGCGCGGGAACAGCAGGTGCCGATCGACGTCGAGACCGTGAGCATCGCGTTCCAGGCGACGCAGGTCCGCGTGAAGGGCAGCTACGTCGATGACGTGAAGCTCGTGCCGGGCGGCTACGTCTACAAGTGGACGCACGAGCTGAACCTCGACGTCCGTCGCGTGCCTTACTAACGCAGGGACCGGGACAGGGACCGGGACTGGGGATCCGGCCCGGACCCGGATTAGTCCTGCAGCGCGCCAATGGCCCGGTGGGCCGAGTGCATCACGTCATCAAGTGTCGCCACGAGCTGCGCGGTCGAGTTGCGCAGGAACTCCTCGTCGTCGAGGGTGTCGAGGTTGGCGCGCACATTCGCAGCCGCGCCCTCGGCGGCCGCCCGCACGATGCCGATCGCCACCAGCAGGTCGCTCATGGCCGAGCGGTTGCCTGCGCCAGCCACCGTTTCTGACAGGGCCAACACGTCGGCACACACGCGCGCCGTCTCGAGTGGCACGCGTGTGGCGTTCTTGGTGGCCTCGGCGATGGCGACGCGGCGGGCCGCCTGTTCGGCTGCGGTGCTCTGGGGCAACCGGTGGCTCCGCAGCACCCGGTCAAACGCCTCTGAGTCGAGGTCGGCCAGCGTCTCGAGTCGCGCGCGGCTGGCCGAGAGTGCCGGCCTCACCTGGTCGAGCGTCACGCGCTCCTCTGGTGCATTCCGGCGCGTGCGGGGCAGCGACGCCACCATCTCGGTCAGCGCCGTGCCGAACGCCCCGCTGATGGCTGCCACGGCGCCGCCGCCGGGCGTCGGCGTGGGTGCGGCCACGCGCGCCATGAGCTCGTGCACCGTCAGGGACACGAGCGGGTTCACGAGGGCCTCCAGCCTGACCGTCGGTGCACGACGGTGCCGCGCTTCACGACCGCCGTCACGACCGGGACGCCGACGCGCACCAGATCGGCCAGCGTGCCCTCGATGACCACCGCGTCCATCAGCTTGCCCATCTCGAGACTGCCGACCTCGTCCTGACGCGCGAGCGACGCCGCGCTGTTGGTCGTAGCGGCCACCAGCGCTTCCTCGAGGGTGAGGCCCATGCCAAAGACCGCCAGCGCGATCACGAAGGGCATCGACGGCGAGAAGCCCCCGCCGGGATTCATGTCCGTGGCGAGCGCCACCGGCACACCGTGCTGCACCAGCATGCGCGCCGGCGCATAGCGGCCGAGCTTCAGGAAGAAGGCCGCGGCCGGCAGCAGCGTGGCGATGACCCCGGCGGCGGCCATGGCCGTCGCGCCCGCGTCGTCGACGTGAATCAAGTGGTCGGCCGACACGGCGCCTACCGCGGCTGCCGTGAGCGCCCCGCCGCTGGCGCCGAGTTCATCGGCATGGATGCGCGCCTTGAGGCCCAGCGCCTGGCCAGCTTCGAGGATCTGCCGTGATTCCTCGGGGGTAAAGACGCCGTGCTCGCAGAACACATCGTTCCATTCGGCCAGGCCCTCGCGGGCGACGGCCGGCAACATCTCGTCGAGGACGAGCTGCACGTAGGCCTGGCGACGGCCCCGATACTCCACCGGCACCTCGTGGGCGCCCATGAATGTCGCCGCCACGTCGATTGGCTGAGCGGCGCCGAGTGTGCGGATCGCCCGCAGCATCCGCAGTTCGGTCGCGGTGTCGAGACCGTAGCCGCTCTTGATCTCGCAGGTGGTGGTGCCGTGAGCTAGTGCCTCGGCCAGCCGCGGCAGTGCCGCGGCCACGAGTTCGTCCTCGGTGGCCGCGCGCGTGGCTACGACCGTGCGCACGATGCCGCCCCCCGAGGCGGCAATCTCGGCGTAGGTGGCGCCGCCCAGCCGGCGCAACAGCTCGTCTCGGCGGTCGCCCGCGAACACGGCGTGCGTGTGGGCATCGACGAAGCCGGGCACGACCGTGTGCCCGCGTCCGTCGATGACCGTGGCATCTGGGGCGAGCGTGATGCGCCGCGACACCTCGTCGGCGGGCCCGACCGCCACGATCCGTCCCTGCCAGGCGGCCACCGATCCGTGGCCGATGGCCCCGATGTCGCCTTGCGCCGCGCCAGCGCGAGGGGAGGGGCCGGCGCAGGTGGCCACCAGGTCGGCGCGGTCGATCAGAAAGTCCGCGCGGGTCATGGACGTGGCCTCAGTCTGGCGGAGACCTCGTCTGGAAGCCGGACCTCGACGACGGTGCCGCCGGGCCCCTCGTACACCATGGGAGTGTCAGCCGTTCTGCAAACGCACGGAGTCGAGCGAGCCGGACCCGGTCGGCGCAATGCCGGTGCCGCTCTCGGAACTGCGCGGGCGCATCAGGCGCACCTTGTCGTCGCGCTCGCGCGCATCCTGTTCGCGCACGAAGTCGAGGGTGTTCTTGAGCGCGTTGATGATGGCTTCGACCGAGGTCTCGGTTTCGCGCCGGCGCGACCGGAGCCCCTCGATCTCGCGCTGCAGATCCTCGAGCCGTCCTTGCGCCTTCTGAGTCAGCAGGTCGGCGCGTGTCTCGGCCTCGTGCAATATGCGCTGGCCGTCGCGTTCGGCAGTTTCCCGTAGTTCGTCGGCAAGCCGCTGGGCGCTCACGAGCGTGTTCTTGAGGCTCTTTTCTTCGGACCGGTGCTCCGCGAGCGAGCTCTCGAGGCGGGCCACGTCCTGCCGCAGGCGGTCGGACTCGCGCAACGCGCCTTCGTAGTCGTTGGCCACCTCGGCGAGCAAGGCGTCAACCTCACCCCGGTCGTAGCCGCGCATGGCGGTCTTGAACTTCTGCTGCCGAAGGTCCAGTGGCGTGACGTTCATGATGACTGCTCCCTGCCCGCGGGCCAGGGCGCTGGGCCCGTGCTCAGCGCCGCTCGCCGAATATCGCGCTGCCGACCCGCACGATCGTCGCGCCTTCCTCGATGGCCACCTCGAAGTCGTGGCTCATGCCCATCGACAGCTCGCTCAGGCGCTCCGCCGGAACTCCCGACGCCAGCAACCCGTCGCGCACGGCCACGAGTTTCCTGAACCACGGCCGCGCCTCGTTCGGGTCGTCCGCGGCTGGTGGCAGCAGCATCAGCCCCACCAGTTCCACCGCGGCGCACCCGGCCGCGGCCGCGAAGATCCCCGGCAGGTCTTCTGGCGCGGCCCCGTATTTCGTGGCCTCGCCGGCAAGGTCGACCTGCACCAGCGCCCTCGGCCGCCGTCCTGCCGCCAACGCGCCCTCGTCGATCTTGCGCAGCAGCGAGGCGCTGTCGACGGCGTGAATCCAGTGAAAGGCCTCGGCGGCCTTTCGTGCCTTGTTCGACTGCAGGTGGCCAATGACGTGCCACCGGATCCTGTTGTCGGTCGCTTCAGCGATCTTCTGCAGGCCTTCCTGCACTTTGTTCTCGCCGAAGTCGAGCTGGCCGGCGGCCACCGCAGCCGCGACGCAGGCCGACGGGTAGGTCTTCGACACGGCCACGAGCTTGACCGCGCCTGGCAAACGGCCCGACCGCCCCGCGGCGGCCTCGATGCGGGCGCGAATGCCGTCCAGCCGGGCCGAAATCGAGTCGGTGAGGTCGCTCACGCCACCGGCGGCTTGAGCTGGGCCAGCATGGTCTTGGCCTGGGTGGCGAACTGGCCCGTGGGCGCCAGCTTCATGTACTGCTCGAAGGAGGCCACGGCGTCAGGCACCTTGCCCTCGTTGAGCAGGGCCATGCCGAGCTGGAAACGCGCATCGGCGTTGGTCGGGTCAGCCTTGGTGGCTTCCTCGAACTTCGCCTTCGCTTCGGCGATCTTGCCGGCGTTCCACAGGATGATGCCCTGGTTGTAGATGGCGTCGGCATTGCCTGCTGGAGCCGACGCTGCGGCCTTCACGCTCACCGCGGCAGCTTCGTCGAAGCGCTTCTGGTTGTTGTACAGCGTGGCCAGCGAGTTGAGCGTCTCGGGATGGTCGGCCCTGATCTCGAGCGCCTTCTTCCAGTTGTCTTCCGCCTGCTTCTCGTCCTTCTTCTGCAGATACGCGTAGCCGATGTTGAAGTAGCACTCGTGGCAGGCCGGCTGCACGGCCACGGCGGCCTGGAAGCGCGCGATGGCGGTGTCGAAGTCATTGCCTCGGCTCGCCGCGACGCCTTCGTCGAAGGCCTTCTTCAGCTCCGCCATCTTGGGGTCGACGCCCGCCGGCACCGTGGACAGGGTAATCATGACCTCGGAGGTGTTCCCCGTGCGGATGCGCGTTTCGGTCCCGCCCGTGCCGAGCTTCTCGGTGGTGGCCGTGATGCGGTAGGTACCCGACTGCAGGCCCAGCTGCACGAACTCACCGCGCTTGTCGCTCTTGGTGGTGAGCTTGCGGCTCATCCCCTCGATGAACTCGATGGTGACGACGGCGTCGGGGACAGGCTTGCCGCCCGAATCGACGACTTTGCCTTTCACGAGCCCGGTCTGGGCCAACGCGGGAGCGGCGATAGCCAGGGCCACGGCGAGGGCAAGAAACCTGGAGATGATGCGGTGGGTCATGGCGGACGCGAGCCTCCTACCGTTCAGTGTAGCGCGAAGCGGCCACCACCGGCCGGCCGGCGTTGGGTCCAAGACCGGTCATTCGAAGAAGCGCCGGACCTCGTCCATCGAGTAGGTCACCGGCGCCGGCGGCAGCGACGCGAGAAAGCGCCGTCCGTAGCCCATCGTGCGCACACGCGGGTCGAGGATGGCAAGCACGCCGCGGTCGTTGCGATGGCGGATGAGCCGGCCCAGGCCCTGCAGCAGCGCGAGAATCGCCAGCGGCACCGGGTGGTCGTCGACGGCGCGGGCGCGGCGGGCCGCGCGCGCCTCGAGGCGCGCGGCCACGACCGGATCGCCGGGCGACACAAACGGCAGCTTGTCGATGATGACGGCGCTCAACTGGTCGCCCTGCACGTCCACGCCCTGCCAGAAGGACGACGTGGCAAACAGCACGGCGTTGGCCGTGCGACGGAATTCGTCGAGCAGGACCGACCGCGGTGCCGTGCCCTGCACGATCATCGGGTACTCGATCTCGTGCTCGAGCAGACGCACCACCGCGCGCATCGTCGCGTAGCTCGTGAAGAGCACGAACGCGCGGCCGCGCGAGCAGCGCAGCAGCTGACCCGTTTCCCACGCCACGGCCTCGGCGTAGCGCTCCTCGCGCGGCAGCGGCATGCGCTGCGGCAGATAGAGCAGCGTCTGCGTGCGGTAGTCGAACTCCGATGGCACCGACAGGGCGTCGGCGTCCTCCAGGCCCATGCGTTGCTTGATGTAGCCGAAGCCGCCATCGACGCTGAGCGTGGCCGACGTGATGAGCGTGGCCCGCCGCTGTCCGGCCACCAGGTCGCGCACGATGCGCGACACATCGATGGGCGAGGCGCGCAGCAGCACGCCGCGGCCCCGCACCTCGAGGAAGTAGACGTAGCCGGGGTCAGAGGCGGCCAGCAGGAACCTCAGCTCGTCGGCGAGCTCGCCCGCGCGTCGCGCGACCGTGGCGAGGTCTTCACCGGGGCGTGTCACGGCGCCCTCCTCTACTGGAGTGGTCGCCGCCAGTGCGAGCACCGCCTGCAGGCCATCGAGCGCGCCGGCCAGATCCAGCCCCGTCTGCAGGTGGTCGGCGAACCATTCGGGCGTCAGGCGCAGCCGGTCGTCGCCCCGGCTCATGCGGGCCAGGGCCAGGGCGCTGAAGAACGCGCGCTGGTGGTCCACGACCCGCATCACGCCGCGCCGCGCGTCGTGCACGCGCGGGTCGGCGGGACGGCCTGTGCCGATGGCCGCCTCGGCGTCGCGCGCCAGGTCGTCGAGCCGGTGATTGCTCACCGCCTTGCCGAAGTACTGAGTGGCCACGTCCTCCAGCTGGTGCGCCTCGTCCACCACCAGATGTCCGCACGACGGAATCACCGCGCCGTAGTCGCTCTCGCGCACGGCGGCGTCGGCGCACAGCAGATGGTGGTTCACGATCACGACGTCGCTCTCGGCGGCGCGCTGCCGCATGCGCGTGACGTAGCACTCGCTGTGGCGCGGACAGTCGGACCCGAGGCACGTCTCGGCCGTGGCCGACACCTCGTGCCACAGCGCCAGGTCTTCAGGCAGCTCGGCCAGCTCTGCGCGGTCGCCGGTCGGCGTCTGCGGCAGCCAGTGCTCGATCACCGGCAGGAAGATCGCCTCGTCGGACGACAGGCGCGCGCCACGCACGCCCTGGCGAGACTTGTACTCTTCGAAGCGGTGCAGACACAGGTAGTTTGCGCGGCCCTTCATGCAGGTGGCGGTGAATGACACGCCGAGCGCCTCACGCAGCAGCGGTACGTCTTTGCCGTAGATCTGCTCCTGCAGGTTCTTCGTGCCGGTCGAGATGAGCACGCGGTGTCCGCTCAGAATCGCCGGCACCAGGTATGCCATCGTCTTGCCGGTGCCCGTGCCAGCTTCGGCCAGCAGCACGCCGCCGTCCTCGAGAATGCCGGCCATGGCGGCTGCCATGCGCCGCTGGCCATCGCGAGGCTCGAACTGCGGCAGCGCGCGGGCCAGCGGACCGTCGTCGGCAAACGCGCGCGCGACCGCGTCTACGAGCCGGCCGGGGCCTGGTAGAGCGGGAACGTCCGGCACAGCTGCTCAACCTCGGTTTTCACGGCCGAGGCCACGGCCTGGTCTTCGGGCGCCGCGAGCACGCGCGCGATGAGCGCCGCGATGGTGCCCATGTCGGTGGCCCGCATGCCCCGCGTGGTGACCGCCGGGGTGCCCAGGCGGATGCCGCTGGCGACCATCGGCGGATTCGTGTCAAACGGAATGGCGTTCTTGTTCACGGTGATGGCGGCGCGTCCGAGGGCGGCCTCGGCCACCTTGCCGGTCAGGCCCTTCGAGAACACGTCCACGAGCACCAGATGATTGTCGGTGCCGCCG
Source organism: Acidobacteriota bacterium (assembly GCA_031378585.1). Taxonomy (GTDB): domain Bacteria; phylum Acidobacteriota; class Vicinamibacteria; order Vicinamibacterales; family UBA2999; genus CADEFD01. The sequence continues at coordinate 9,581 of JANNEJ010000230.1, forward strand.
CTCACCACGCGGAATCCAGCCGCCGACAGGCCCGCGGCGAGCGCCGCCGCATTGGCCACGACGTGGCGCTGGTAGTCGGTGAACGCAGGTTCGGCCGCTTGCTTGAAGCACACCGCCTTGGCCGCGATGATGTGCATCAGCGGCCCGCCCTGAATGCCTGGAAAGAGCGCACGGTCGATGTCCTTGGCGTGCGCCTGGCGGCACAGAATCAGACCCGCGCGCGGGCCGCGCAGCGTCTTGTGCGTGGTGGTCGTCACGAAATCCGCGTGGGGCACCGGGCTCGGGTGCAGGCCCGTCGCCACGAGTCCGGCGATGTGCGCCATGTCGACCATGAACAGGGCGCCGGTCTTCTTCGCGATGTCGCCCATGCGGGCAAAATCGATCACACGAGCGTAGGCGCTGGCGCCGGCAATGAGCAGGGCGGGCTTGTGCTCGTGGGCCAGGCGTTCCACCTCGTCGTAGTCGATGCGTTCATCGCTCTGGCGCACGCCGTACGGCACGATGTTGAAGTACTTCCCCGAGAAGTTGAGGGGATGGCCGTGGGTGAGATGGCCGCCGTGGGCGAGGCTCATGCCCAGGATGGTGTCGCCTGGCTTCAACGTGGCCAGCAGCACCGCCATGTTGGCCTGGGCGCCCGAGTGCGGCTGCACGTTAGCGTGCTCGGCGCCAAAGAGCGCCTTCGCCCGCTCGATGGCGAGTGCCTCGACCACGTCCACGTGCTCGCAACCGCCGTAGTACCGCTTCCCTGGATAGCCCTCGGCGTACTTGTTCGTGAGCACCGACCCGGCGGCTTCGAGCACCGCCACGCTCACGAAATTTTCCGACGCGATGAGCTCGAGCCCGGATTCCTGCCGGTGCTCTTCGTGCGCGATGGCGGCGGCTACGTCTGGGTCGGCCTCGGCAAGCGGGCGCCGGAACATGGCCTGGTCGAAAGTATCGCTCATGGGATCCTGAATGTGCCGCACGGGGCGGCTACGGCTGGTTGCCGCGAAGGCTCGACTCGAGCTGCTGAATCTTCTGGACGCGTTGGGCATGGCGTCCGCCGGCAAACGGGGTGCTGAGGAACACGTCGAGGATCAGTTCGGCTTCGGCGGCCGGCGTGCGGCGCGAGCCAATCGCGAGCACGTTGATGTCGTTGTGCTCGCGGGCGAGGCGGCCCTCGTCGGTATCGAGGATCGATGCCGCGCGTATTCCCGCCACCTTGTTGGCCGCAATGGCCATGCCCGCGCCGCTGCCGCAGACGAGGATGCCGCGGTCGGCTGCGCCGCTGGCGACGGCGCCAGCCACGGCGGAGGCGAAATCGGGATAGTCGACCGACGTGGTCGAGCTCGTGCCAAAGTCGCGCCAGCGCACACCGCGCGCGTCGAGCATGGGCTTCAGCGCTTCCTTCAACTCGAAGCCCGCATGATCGGCGCCGAGCGCGATGAACATGCCGAAATTGTACACTACGGCTCAATGAGCGCTGTTGCCATCTCGCCCCGCGGTGAAACGCGCCTGCGCCACGGTCACCCGTGGATCTACCGGTCTGACGTCGCCGCGGGCGATGCCGAGGCCGGCGACATCGTGCTCGTGCGCGGCGCCCGTGACCGCCCGCTCGGCCACGCCATGTTCAGCGACCAGTCACAGATTGCGCTGCGCATGCTGACGCGCGACGACCGTCCCATCGACGCCGCGTTCTGGCGCGGCCGTCTGCAGGCGGCCATCGCGTTTCGCGACACGCTCGGCATCGACGCGTCGGCCCGGCGGCTGGTACACGGCGAAGCGGATCTGCTCCCGTCGCTTATCGTGGATCGCTACGGCGACGTGCTGGTGATCCAGACGCTGTCGCAGGCCACCGACAAGCTGCTGCCGGACTTCACGCGGTGGCTGGTGGAGCTGACCGGTGCCACTGGCGTGCTCGAGCGCAACGACCCGCGCGTGCGTCAGCTCGAGGGACTCGAATCGCGCGTGTCGGTCGTGCACGGCGACGTGCCCGATCTGGTGCCGGTTCACGAGGGGTCCATCGAATACGACGTCGACGTGCGCCACGGCCAGAAGACCGGGCTCTTCCTCGACCAGCGCGAGAATCACGCGGCCGCGGCTACCTACGCGCGCGGGCGCCTGCTCGACGCCTTCAGCTACCACGGGGGCTTCGCGCTGGCGATGGCACCCAACTGTGCCAGCGTCGAGGCGCTCGACGCGTCCGCCGATGCCGTCGAGCACATCCGGGCCAACGCGGCCCGCAACCGTTTGCCGCAGGTTCAGGCGCGCGAGGCCAACGCGTTTGACGAGATGCGGCGGCTCGAGAAGACCGGCGCGAAGTACGACACGGTCGTGCTGGATCCGCCGGCGTTTGCCAAGAACAAAGGGGCGCTCGAGAAGGCGCTGGCGGGCTACAAAGAGATCAACCTGCGCGCCTTGCGGCTGCTCGAGCCCACCGGCGTGCTCGTGACCTGCTCCTGTTCCTACCACGTCGACGACCTCACCTTCGTGGACGTCATCCACTCGGCGGCTGTCGACGCCGGCTGTCAGGTCTCGATTGTGGAACAGCGGACGCAGGCCCGTGACCACCCGGTGCTGCTGGGCGTGCCGGAAACCAGGTACCTGAAGTGCTTGATTCTGCGCAAGCTCGGCTGAGGGCTGGGTAGTGGTCTAGTTTGCGGCGGCTCGCCAGAGCCGTTGGCACGCCGTTTGTCAGGGGGCGCCCAATGAGCCCTCCCCAAAGCTATAGTCCTGTTCGTCTGCCTGGACAGCGCATTCCGCGCCGGACCCCTCCCGGGTGGCCGTATCGAGAACAGGCCATGACAATTGCGCTGGGGATTCTTGCGTCTGACGGTGTAGTGATCGCGGCCGACTCGCAGCTCACCATTCAAGGCTATTGGAAGGGCGCGCAAGGCAAGATCGGAGCAATCGAGCGACTGATGCTGCCTGGTGGATTTCAGGGCGCCTGCCTTGTCTCAGGCAGCACCAATGATTTCCCCTATCTCGCGGCACTGGGCGACGAAATTCTTCAGGAGTATCAAGCTCAAGTAAAGACGCATTTATCCGTTAGTTTTGATAGCCATCTCCGGATGCTTGTCAAAAGGTTTCACGACATGCATCTCGCGTCGCCCGGCGGCGTCGAACTGGAAATGATCGTGGGCTCATCGCGGGGCGGTCGCGACGAGTTGTGGTCGAGCAGGCGGAGTGTGGTTAACGGACACCACGAATGCGTGGCGGTTGGGATTGGTGCTGCAACCGCGACGACGCTGCTGGGGAGGCTCTGGCAACGGTCGGCCTATGACGCCACGGCGGCAGTCGGCCTCGCGGCCTTCGTCGCCCTTCTCGTAAAGGAATCCGTCGATGGCTGCGGTAAACACACCGACATCTTCGTTGCGCAGCAGGGGGCGTATTGGCGTGTGCCGAAGGCGCTCGTCACGAAACTTGAAGAGGCGTTCTCGCAGTACC
>JANNEJ010000256.1:0-2829 GCA_031378585.1 Acidobacteriota bacterium
TCTTCGATGGTCTCGGCGCGCTCGCCGTGGTGCGAGGCCGAGTGCCACGGCGTCGAGCAGCCGCTTTCGGCAAAGACGCGGTTGCTGGTATCGCGGCTCAGCTTGAAGGTCGACACGCGCGTGACCTCGGCGGCAAAGGCCAGCACCTGCAGGTCCATCATCAGCTTCACGTGCTCTTCCCACGAGTCGGGCACGCCGATGGGCGCGGCCGGCAGCTCGCGCTCAGGTCCGTGGGCGGTGTTGTAGGTCTCGATCTTCTGAATCCGGCGTTCGATCTCGCGGATGTTCTCGAGGTAGTCGTCGAGACGTCCGCGGTCCTTCGAGTCGAGGTTGCGCTGCAGCTTCGACATGTCGCGCGTGATGCTGTCGAGAATGCTGCGATTGATGCGGTTCCGGCTTGCGCGGTCCGACGACGAGCCGCCCGTGCCGAAGAGCTCCTCGAAGGCCAGCCGCGGGTCGCGCGTCATGGGCAGCGGGGTCGTGGGATCGGCCCAGCTGATCGTGTCCATGTAGGCGCAGCTGTAGTTGTAGCCACAGGTGCCCGAGGAATCGAGGTTCTCGATGCACAACTGCATCGACGGCAGCGGCGTGTCCTGGCCGTGCGCGGCGGCGTACATCTGGTCGATGGACGTGCCGTTCCGGATGTCCGAGCCTTCGGTCTGCTTCGCGTGGGCGGCCGTGAGGAACACGGCGCTCGACCGGAAGTGATCAGCCCCCACCTCTTCGGCCGTGAACGGGTCGGCGGCGTTGCAGTCGGTGTGGCTCACGACCGTGAGGTAGTCACGGAACGGCTCGAGCGGCTGCAGGGTCTTGGTGAACTCGAAGTCGCGGCCCACCGTGGCGGGCGACCACAGGTGGTTCTTGGTGCCGTATTCGGTGGCGCCGGCCGATCCGTGCACCATCTCGATACCGGTGAAGCGGCTCTTGGGCATGACCGCCACCTGTTCGCGCGCCGTCGCAATTGCCGGCACCATCGCGTCGAGGAAGGGCAGAGCCACGGCGGCACCCATGCCGCGCAACACGGTACGGCGAGACAGCGCGCGCTTGGTGATGAACATCAATGAACTCCCTTGGCTTCGGGCCCGGCGATCGTTTCAGTGGGGGGCGCCAGCGTGCGCATCTGGAATGGTCCGCTCGTCACGACCGCCATGACGTACGACGAGAAGCGGTCTTTGTCGCGCGCGCCCTGCCGGGCAATCGCGCGGGCCGTGGGCATGTCGGTGCTGTCGAGCACGCGGCCGAGCGCGTAGCTCATCAGGCTTTCCGAGAATCCGGAGCGGAACGCATCGGCATGACCGAGCAGCGCCGCGCGCAGACTGACCGGACCATCGAGCGCGTGACCGTCGTACATCTGGCCGCGGGGATCCACCGGCGAGAGCCCGTCGTTTCTGCGCCAGCGGCCGGTGGCGTCGAAGTTCTCGAGCGCCAGGCCGATCGGGTCCATGATCTTGTGGCACGCCGCGCAGGTGGCGTTCTTGCGGTGCTGCTCCATGCGCTCCCGCACCGGGAGCACGGCTTCGTTGTTGACCGTTTCGGCCAGCGGAGGCACGTTGGGCGGCGGCAGCGGCGGCGGCGCGCCGAGCAGCACCTCGAGCACGTACTTGCCGCGGGCTACCGGCGACGTGCGGTTGGCCAGCGACGTCTGGGTCAGGATGGCGCCCCGGCCGAGCAGCCCGAAGCGGTTCGGATCGGTGAGCGTCACGCGGCGGAACTGCGGCCCGGCCACATTGGGAATGCCGTAGTGCTTCGCCAGCACTTCGTTCACGAAGGTGTAGTCGGCGGTGAGCAGGTCGAGCAGGCTCCGGTCGTCGCGCACGATGCTGTCGAAGAGCAGCTCCACCTCGCGCCGCATCGACTGCGCGAGGTTGCGGGTGAAGTCCGGGAAGATCGTGGGTTCGGGGTGCACCTCGGCCAGGCCGGACAGCCGCAGCCACTGGGAGGCAAAGTTGGTCGACAGGCTGTCGGCGCGCCGATCGGCGAGCATGCGCGTGACCTGCTTGTCGAGCACGGCCGGCGTGCGCAGCAGGCCGCGGCTGGCCACGTCGATGAGCACGTCGTCGGGGCCCGAGCCCCACAGAAAGTACGAGAGCCGTGCCGCAAGTTCCAGGTCGTTGATCTTGTAGTGCTGCCCGGCGGTGAGGCCCTCGGGCACGCGCTCGAAGCGGAAGATGAACTCGGGCCGCGCGATGGTGGCCTGCGCGGCAATGCGGATACCCGTTTCGAAAGTGCCGCCCTCGCGGCCCGCGGCATACATCTGCATCAGCGTGCTGATGTCGTCGTCGGTGGGCGGACGACGGAAGGCGCGGCGCGCCAGCGCGGTCACGATGCGCGTAGCGCACGCCGTCTCCTGCGACGCGTCCTTGGGCTGACAGGTGAGGATCTGCGTGCGGCTCGGCGTCGTGGACACGCCGGCCACTTGCGTGGGCCCGACGATGGTGAGTGTCTGCAGGTGGGGCAGCGTCGTCATGCCCGGATGCAGTCCCACGCTTACGTCCATGATGGTCTGTTCGACCAGGCGCACGGAGTCTTCGACCGGGCCGTCGGCCTTGGCCACAAACGCCGCGGCCACCCGGTGCGGGCCGGCCGTGACCGATACCGGCGGACTCACAAGCGGCCCCGCGTTGCCCTCATAGAGCGGGTCGATCGTGAAGCTGGCCACGCGCGCGCCGTCAATTGAGATCTCGAGTTCCTGGCCCTGCAGCGACTCGGGCAGGTTGCCGCCGATGAGCTCGCCCAGGTAGTAGAAGTAGAGCTCGCTCTGGAAGGTGTAGGTGCCGTCGGCGGGAAACTGGTGCACAACGGCGGTGCCGCCGCGCGAACCAAACGGCG
>JANNEJ010000262.1:0-2605 GCA_031378585.1 Acidobacteriota bacterium
GGAAAGAGCGCCTCTCCCCCGCTCTTTCGCTCCGCGAGGGGCTCGATCTCTACCTCGCGCCGGCGCAGCTCCTCAACGAAATCATCGGTTTCCAGGCCCACCAGGGGGTGATGGCGCTCGCGCGGGTCCCGCAAGTGTCCCGGCGGCTGGATCCGAATGGCAGGGTATACTCTGACGGATCTGGCCGCCTGTGCTGATGACTCCAGAGCTCTCAATCGTCATTCCCATTCGCAACGAGTCGCCCAACATCCGTCCGCTGTACGACGAGGTGATGGGCACGCTTGGCACGACCGGGCGCAGCTTCGAAGTCCTCGTCATCGACGACGGATCGACCGATGACTCGTTTGCGCAGCTGGCCGCGTTGCAGGCGTCCGACGCGCGCCTGCGGGTCATCCGCTTTCGCCGCAATTTTGGCCAGACCGCGGCCTTCGCCGCCGGCTTCGCGCATGCTCGCGGCCGGCTGGTCGTGACCTCGGACGGCGACCTGCAGAACGACCCGCGCGACATCGAGCGCATGGTGCAACTCTCGGATCGCGACGACTACGACATCGTGTGCGGCTGGCGGAAGGATCGGAAGGACACCTTCGTGACCCGGCGCATCCCGTCGATGGCCGCCAACTGGATCATCTCGAAGGCCACTGGCGTGCCCCTGCACGACTACGGTTGCTCGCTGAAGGTATTCCGGGCCGAGGTGGTCAAGTCGCTGCGCCTCTACGGCGAGATGCACCGCTTCCTGCCGGCGATTGCCAGCGAGCAGGGCGTGCGCATCGCGGAGGTGGTGGTGAACCACCGGGCGCGCCACGCCGGCACCACGAAATACGGCCTGTCGCGCACCATTCGCGTGATTCTCGATCTGGTGACCGTGAAGTTCCTGCTGAGCTACTCGACGCGCCCGCTGCAGATCTTCGGCTTGTTGGGCCTGGCGAGCGGCGGGCTGGGCGCGCTCATCACCGCCTATCTCGGATGGGTCAGGCTCGTGCAGCACCAGTCCATCGCGGATCGTCCGCTGCTGATTCTGGGCATGTTGCTGGCCTTCATTGGCGTGCAGTTCCTGACGTTTGGTCTGCTGGCCGAGTTGATGGCACGGACCTACTACGAGTCGCAGGGCAAGCCCACCTACGTGATCCGCGAGCTGCGCGAGAGCCGGCCGGTCGAGGCCGCGCCGTTGGCGGTACGCTGATGGCCGCACGCGACCGGCCGCACGATCCGCGCATCACCGTCATCCAGCACGAACTCTTCGACGACGGAAAGTCGAAGGTCGCCAAGTACCAGGACCTCGTCGTCGGGCGCCCGGGGTGGAGCGCCCTCGTGGCGTTTGAGAGCGTGATGCTCGTGGCCTCGTGGGTGCCAGGGGCCTTGGGGCTCTTCCTGCGCGCGAAGCTCTATCCACTCGTGCTGGCCCGCGTGGGCCGCAACGTGGTGTTCGGCACGAACGTCACGATCCGCCATCCTCATAAAATCACCATCGGCGACAACGTGGTCATCGATGATCAGTGTTGTCTTGACGCCAAGGGCACCGACAACCGCGGCATCACGATCGGATCCGGTGTGTTCGTTGGCCGCAATACGATCCGGAGCTGCAAGAACGGTGACATCGTGCTCGACGACCGCGCAAACGTCGGCTTCAACTGCGAGATCTTCTCGGCGTCCACGGTGCACGTCGGGTCCGACGTGCTGATGGCGGCGTATACCTATCTGGTCGGCGGCGACCATCTCTACGACCGCGTTGACATTCCGGTGCTGCAGCAGGGCCGCACGGCTCGCGGCATCGACGTGGGCGCCGGCGTGTGGCTCGGCGCTCACGTGGTCGTCACCGACGGGTCGCGCGTGGGCCGGGATGCCATCATCGGCGCCGGGGCGGTGGTGGTCGGCGAGATCCCCGAGTTCGCCATCGCCGTAGGCACGCCCGCGAAAGTCTTGAGGGACCGACGCGCCACAGGCGCGTCGACGAGCCCCAGCCCCCAGTCCCTGATCATGTGTGGCATTGCCGCGATTATCGAACGCGACCCGACCCGGCTGGCGCCCGAAGGCGACCTGCAGGGGATGGTCGACGCGCTCGTGCACCGGGGCCCCGACGACGAGGGCTGCCGCCACCTGCCGGGTGCGGCCCTGGGCATGCGCCGGCTGGCCATCGTCGACGTGGCGACCGGACAGCAACCGATCGCGAACGAGAGGGGCGACGTGCACATCGTCGCCAATGGCGAGATCTACAACTTCCTCGAGCTGCGCCACGAACTCGAGGCAAAGGGCCACCGCTTCCGCTCGCGGTCGTCCGACATCGAGTCGCTGCTGCACGCCTACGAGGAATGGGGCGAGGGGTTTCTGACACGCGCGCGCGGCATGTTCGCGGTGGTCATCTGGGACGCCCGTACGCAGACGCTCCTGGCGGCGCGCGACCGGGCGGGCGAGAAGCCGCTCTACTACACGCTGACCGGACGCGGCCTGCTGTTGGCCTCCGAGGTGAAGGCGCTGCTGGCATGCCCCGAGGTGTCGCGCACGCTCGACCTCGAGGCCGTCGACCAGTTCCTGACCTACGAGTACGTGATCGCGCCGCGCACGATGCTGCAGGGCATCCACAAGGTGCCGGCCGGGTCGTGGCTCCGCT
>JANNEJ010000276.1:0-1524 GCA_031378585.1 Acidobacteriota bacterium
TGCCGAAGTCGAGACAGCGGTGCGTGACGAGCTTGTCCATCTCCTCGAACGTGCCCGGGTCAAAGAGCAGCTCCATCCGCTCGCGCGCCACGAGCTTGCCGGCCTCGTGCTGCCGGCGCAGACGTTCCTCGCCGCCGCCGAGTTCGGCGCGCCGTTCGAGATCTCGCAGCTTCGCAATCGGATCGCTCACGCTCACTCCATCTCGACGCAGGGGTTGCTGAGGGCGCCCACGCCCTGCACCTTGACCATCACGCGATCGCCAGGCAGCAGCGGGCCGACGCCCGACGGCGTGCCGGTCGTGATGACGTCGCCGGGCTCGAGTGTACAGAAGCGCGTGAGCCACTCGACGATGTAGGGCACGGGGAAGATCAGCTCGCGAGTGTTCGAGTGCTGGCGCTTCTGGCCGTTCACCCAGCCTTCCACGTCGAGCTCCGAGGGATCGAGTCCCACCGCGATGCACGGCCCGATCGGTGCGAACGTGTCGAAGCCCTTGGCCCGTGAGTACTGCACGTCCTTGGCCTGCAATTCGCGGGCGGTGACGTCGTTCAGACACGTGATGCCGAGGATGTAGTCCATCGCATCCTTCGCCTTGACGCGCGACGCGCGACGCCCGATCACCACCGCCATCTCGGCTTCGTGCTCGACCCGGCCACACCACGACGGGATTTGGACGGCCGCCTCGGGGCCAATCACGGTCGTGGCCGGCTTGATGAAGAGCAGCGGCTCGGCCGGTAGCGCCTTCTTCATCTCGGCCGCGTGGTCCTTGTAGTTGAGGCCGATCGCCATGATCTTGGACGGCATCACGGGCGACACGAAGTCGCGGAGTGGCTCCTCGATGCCCGCCCCGGTGCGGTAGTCGCCGAACACATCGCCCTCGAGCCAGTAGAGCGCGTTGTCCCGCTCCACCACGCAGCGCCCGCCCATCCCCTGCCGCACCCGATAGATCTTGTCCATCACGCCTCATTCTGGCCGGACAGGTCCGTGGCGGTGTGCATTGGCACGCCCCAGCCCCCAGCCCCTAGTCCCCAGATCACTGTCGCGCCGTTTCCTCCGCGCGATTCGACGGCACGCTGCGGTTTCCAGGTGTCGCCGAGTCTACCGCGACCACCACGTAGACGTAGCGAAGGCCGGGGGTCACCGTGCGGTCTTCGAAGCTCGTGGCGCTGGTCGGCGAGGGCGTGAGCAGGGTGACGGGTTCGCCAGGCGACGGGCCGCGGAAAACCAGATAGCCCGCCAGGTCGGACGCATCGACCGCCTCCCAAATCAAGCTGATGACGCCTGCGCCGGCCACCGCCTCGAGCGCCCCGGGCGCCGGCGGCGCGAAGGTGTCGCGCGGCGTGACACAACCGGCCGGTGAGGCCGGGCCTTCCACGTCGACGCCGTGAATGGTGTCGAGGCCACGCACCACGAAGCATCGCTCGGTGTCGAACGCTGCACCGGGAACACTGAAGGCCGGCATGGCGAGCGGCGCCTCGTTGAGCGGCGCCGGCCGCGGGGCCTCACTCGCGGTCGCGGAGACGGCAG
>JANNEJ010000279.1:0-3647 GCA_031378585.1 Acidobacteriota bacterium
CACCGACAGCACCACGGCCGGCGCCGAGATGACCGCGCCCGTGCTCATGCCTCGCGACAACAGGAAGAGGAAGGACGTGAGCGTGCGCGTCCTCGCGTCGAAGCGCTGCTCCAGGTACTGGTAGGCCGTGAACACGCGCGCGTTGTGAAAGAACGGCACGAGCGTGACCGACAGCACGATCATCGCCAGCGGCAGCGCGAAGTAGAACTGCAGGAACTGCATGCCGTCGGCGTAGGCCTGACCGGTCGTGCCGATCATGGTGATGGCCGACAACTGCGTGGCCATCACCGACAGGCCCACCGCCCACCACGGCAGGCTGCGGCTGGCCAGCAGGTAGCCCTCGAGCTCGTTCGACTTCTTCGTCAGGCGCAGCCCGTCCCAGACGATCCAGACGATGTACGCGGCGATGATGGCCCAATCTACGGCATGCATATGCAGGGACTGGGGACTAGGGACTGGGGGCTGGGGACTGGGGACTAGGGCACGCCAAAAACCTGCCAGACGTCACGCGGGTCGGCGACTGGTGCCAACGCGGCGGTATCACGGGGTGAAGTACTCCTGGAAGGCGTAGAGGGCCACGAGCACGACCACCCACACGGCACCCACTTGCGCGTACTGCCGCTGCATGGGGGTCACAACTGCGCGGCCTCGGCGCGCAGGCTGGCGGCGGCACGAGCCAGGCCATCGCGGCGGCCCTTCCACCAGGCTTCGTCGGCCGCCAGGGCCGCCCGCGAGACGGCGATGGCTTCGGTGGTGCGCTCGGGCGCGGGCCCGCCGTGCGTCTTGCGGATGTCGACGAAATGCCGCGGACTGAGCATGTGGTCCACCCCGGCATCATCGTAGACGATCGGCGTACCCAGCACCTCGGTCGACGCCGTGACGAGCAGCTGCGAGATGTTCGCGGTGGGCTTGTCGAAGCGCCCGCGGATCACGAGACCCGCGATCTTGTGGGCGGTGCCAAACGGCAAGCCGTGGTCACGGGCCAGCGTGTCGGCCAGCTCGGTGATCGTGGTGCCACCCTCGCCGGCGCGGGCGGCCAGGCGCTCCACGTTGAACTGTGCGTCTTCGAGCGCCGCAGCCACAATCGTGACCATGCGCGTGGCATCGCGGTACATCGACGCCACGAGCGGCTGCAGGTCGTCTTCGGTGTCGACGATGTCGCCAAAGGGCGTGTTGTGCACGGTCGTGATGATGGCCTGCGCCTGCCCCACCGCCTGGCTGCCGATGCCGCGCGCGTGTTCGAGCGCCACGGGATTGCGCTTCTGCGGCATGATGCTGCTCGACTGCACGAACCCCTCGGCCAGCAACAGATAGCCGAACTCCATGGTGCCCCAGAGCAGCAGGTCCTGCACCACGCGGCCCAGGCCCACGATAGTGATGGCCGTCGCCGACACGCCTTCGAGCAGGTAGTCGACCGTGGCGATGCTGCCGTAGGTGTTCCCGGTCGGTCCGTCGAAGCCGAGGAGCTCGCTCGTGCGGTGGCGATCGATCGGAAAACCCGTGCCCGTGATCGCGCACGCCCCGAGGGGATTCACGTTGGTGGACCGGTAGGCCGACTCCAGCCGCTTGGCATCGCGTTCCAGCTGCTCGATGATCGACAGCAGGTAGTGCGCGATCGTCGACACCTGCGCCGGCTGCGTGTGCGTATGCGCGGCGTAGAGCGTGCCGGTGTGCTGCGTCGCCAGTCCAAGCAGCGCCGACCGCAGCGTCAGCGTGGCCGCGGCGAGCGTGGCGAGGTGGTCGCGCTGCCACATGCGGTAGGTGGTCATCGCGATGTCGTTGCGGCTGCGCGCGGTGTGCAGACGCCCGGCCACCTGTTCGCCGGCAGACTCGGCAATCAGGTGCTCGAGGTAGAAGAACAGGTCTTCGTAGGTGCCATCAAACGGCACCCGGCGCACGGCGTCGACGGCGATTGTGTCGAGGGCCTGACGCAGCACCCGCGCGTCGTCTTTCGAGATGATGTGGCGCCCGGTGAGCATCACCAGATGCGCGGAGTGGATGGACATGAGCGGCGCCAGCAACAGGGTCTTGGCGTCCTCGAAGTTGTCGTTGAGCACGTGGGTCACGTACTCGGGGGCAAAGCGCATTTCTGCGAGTATACTTCGCGCGGCCGCGGCCAAGCGGGGCTGCGCGGTCTCACGGAGGGTGCCATGCCAAGGTTCAGTTCACTCGTCGCGCTGCTCGTCGTTGCCTGCGGTGTCGCAACCCAGAGCACGCACACGGTACAGGCGCAGGGTCAGCGTGACACGCTGGCGGTGGGCGGCCTGAAGCAGCCGGTGGAGGTGATCCGCGATCGCTGGGGGCTGAATCACATCTACGCGCAGAACGAAGATGACCTGTTCATGGCGCAGGGGTATCTGGCCGCCAGGGATCGGCTCTTCCAGTTCGAGGTCTGGCGGCGGCGCGCCACCGGCACGGTGGCCGAAATCCTTGGCCCGCGCGAGCTCGATCGCGACATCGGCACGCGCCTCCACAAGTTTCGCGGCGATCTCGACGCCGAGCTGAATCACTACCATCCGCGCGGCAAACAGATCATCGAGGCCTACGTGCGCGGCGTGAACGCCTACGTGGACGAAGCCATGCGCACGCCGGCCACGCTGCCAATAGAACTGCGGATGCTCGGCATCACGCCGGGCAAGTGGACGCCCGAGGTGGTGATCTCGCGCCACCAGGCGCTGACCTCGAACGTGCCCGACGAAGCCACGCACGTGCGGGCTATTGGCGCGCTCGGCAGCAGCGAGAAGTTGCGCGAGCTGCTGTGGCTGCAGGCCGGTCAGAGCGGCGAGCCCTCGCTCGCGCTCGACCCGCTCATCGACCCGAAGACCTTCCCCGCCGACGTGCTGAAGCTGTACAACGCCTTCCGCGACCCGATTGCGTTCAAACCCGAAGACGTGGCGCCCGCCTACCGCGGCCAGGCGCGCATCGCCATGGCCGACGAAGCCTTGGGCGCCGAAGCCACGGCGAAGGCGGCCGTCACCACCAGCCGCGTCGTGGACCGCGACATCGGTTCCAACAACTGGATCGTGAGCGGCGCGCACACGCAAAGCTCGATGCCGATCATGGCCAACGACCCGCATCGGGTCATCGAGGCACCGTCGCTGCGGTACTGGGTGCATCTGGTGGCGCCGGGCTGGAACGTGATTGGCGGCGGTGAGCCGGTGCTGCCGGGCGTGTCGATCGGCCACAACGAATACGGCGCGTGGGGCCTCACCATCTTCGGCACCGACAGCGAAGACCTGATGGTCTACGAGACCAATCCGGCCAACCCGAACGAGTACCGCTATCAGGGCCGCTGGGAAGCCATGCGCGTCGTGGCCGACACCGTGCCGGTGAAGGGCCAGCCGGATGCCAAGGTGGAGCTGAAGTTCACGCGCCACGGACCGGTGCTGCACGAAGACCGCGCGAACCGCCGCGCCTACGCGCTCAAAGCCGCGTGGATGGAGACGGGCGGCGCGCCGTACTTGGCGAGCCTGCGCATGAACCAGGCCCGCACCTGGGACGAGTTCCGCGAGGCCTGCGCCTACAACCGCATGCCGTCCGAGAACATGATCTGGGCCGACAAGACCGGCACGATCGGCTGGCAGGCCGCCGGCATCGCGCCACTCCGCGCGTGGAGCGGTCTGCTCCCGGTGCCTGGCGATGGGCGC
>JANNEJ010000290.1:0-2241 GCA_031378585.1 Acidobacteriota bacterium
GGATTCCACCGGCACCATCACCGCCGGCAGCTGCGACTCATCGATGTTCTCGGCGCACGACAGCGGCGAGGTCTGTTCGATGGTGTTGATGCGGACAATCACTTTGCCCAGCCGCTCTTCATCCGATCCAACCGCAGCGGCCAGGTCGGCGAGCGACGGCTCGTGGCCAAGCGAGAGGCGCAGCCGTTCGCGCGCCGCTTCGAGTTCGCGGCGCACCCGGCGCACGCCCCGGGGCCATGCGTCCTTGCGCAACGCGTCGATCATGGCCCCGCGGACGCGCCGTTCGGCAAACGTCTCGAACTTGATGCCGCGCGATTCCTCGAACCGCTTAGCCGCGTCGATGAGCCCGATGACGCCGTCCTGAACGAGATCGCCCAGCTCGATGGAGTGCGGCATGGTGGCCGCCACTCGGCGGGCGAGGGCTTCCACGAAAGGGAGGCCGGCTTCGATGCGGGGGTTGATGGTCTCGGCGGTCTGCTGGGCGTGCATGTGAGATCGAGCTCCTGTGCCTGCCGGTGTTGGCAGACGTCCGCTCTCTTGCACTCCCGATGCCAGAACCGCGCAACCCTGCCACGCGCTGGGCATGCGCATGCGAAAAACGTCATTAAGTGTCTGATAATTAATGACTTACCGTTTCGTTTTGCCGTCGCGTGCAAGTCCTGGAACACACGGGCACTGCGCCTCAAAGCGTCGGTTTTATGACGCTTGGGACCGTGCCACGCCAAGACAGTGACGCAGCGGAACGCCAAAATTGTCGGTGATTGGGTCGAGGCGGGACGAAAACTGGCGGGGTCGCCTAGGCGACAGCGTGGTCGCGAATGGACCGCATGGCGGCCATGGCTTCGAGCGCGGCATTGACGACGTGCGTGGCACGGTCGCGCTGGGCGGGGTCGGAGGCCTTCAGTTCCATCAGCTCTGCATTCGCCAGGACGATGCCCAGCTGGTTGCTGAGTTGATGAAACAGGCCGCGCAGGTCGGTCGACTGTGCCTGCTGGCCTGTCTCCACGGGGATAGTGGTCGGATTCACTGACGTCCTCGCGCTTTGGTCACGCGAACCTACGCTGCGGGGCTCGTGCCAACGCGTTGGCTGCCATCGGGCTGCCGCCACAAGGTGTCGACGAAGATTCGGATGCTTCCGCCCGCCGTGCGGACGTATTCGACCTTACCAGCGGCGATCCAGTTGTAGATCGTGCGCCGGCTGACACCTACGAGCTCACACGCCTTCATGATGCTAATCGTCTGACGTTCCACAGGCCGTTCTCCTTCAAAGGCTGGTATCGGTTGCTGCGGCGCGGGGATTAGGGCAGGGGTGTGCCAGACAGGTCAGATTTCGAGGTTGACGGTATCCCGACAAGGTGTCAGGATATTGACGCCTCTCTAGGCTTGAGATTCGCTGTTTGCCTGAACCTACCCACCTGCTGCTCGTCGACGATGAAGATGCGCTGCGCACGGTGATGGCCGAACGGCTCACCGACGCGGGCTTCAAGGTGACCGAAGCCGCCTCTGGGGAACAGGCACTCGAGAAACTCGAACGCTTTGCGTTCGATGTGCTGGT
Organism: Acidobacteriota bacterium; assembly: GCA_031378585.1. Lineage (GTDB taxonomy): Bacteria > Acidobacteriota > Vicinamibacteria > Vicinamibacterales > UBA2999 > CADEFD01. The sequence goes on from JANNEJ010000290.1 coordinate 1,556, forward strand.
CTCGGACCTGCGGTTGCCAGGCATCGACGGCCGCGAAGTTCTTGCCGCGGCGCTCGAACGGTATCCGGGGATCATCGGAATCGTCGTCACCGGGTACGGCACGGTGAAAGACGCCGTCGACGCCATCAAGCGCGGCGCGTCGGACTTCATCAGCAAGCCCTTCCAGTTCGAGGAACTGCTCCACGTGCTGGAATCCTCGCTCGAACAGCGCCGCTTGCGCTCCGAGAACGCGTACCTGCGCAAACAACTCGAACAGCGCGACGGCCTGCCCGGCGTGGTCGGCCGCAGTCAGCCGATGCGCGACCTCTGCCAGATGATCGAAACCGTGGCGCCGAGTGCCGCCACCGTGCTCATCACCGGCGAGACGGGCACGGGCAAGGAAGTCGTCGCGCGCGCGATTCACCAGACGAGTCCGCGTCGCCAGCAACGCTTCGTGGCGCTCAACTGCAGCGCCATTCCAGAGAACCTGCTCGAAGCGGAGCTCTTCGGTCATGCGCGCGGCGCGTTCACCGGCGCCGTGGCCGCCCGGCAGGGACGCCTCGAGCAAGCCGACCGCGGCACGCTCTTTCTCGATGAAGTCGGCACGATGAGTCCGGCGTTGCAGACCAAACTCCTGCGCGTGCTGCAGGAACGTGAGTTCGAGCGCGTCGGCGAGAACCGCACCATCAAGGTGGATGTGCGCGTGC
>JANNEJ010000304.1:0-2093 GCA_031378585.1 Acidobacteriota bacterium
GCGACGCCGCGACACATTCGGACGCTCCTGGCGCAGTGTCTGGTCAAGGATCCGAAGCAGCGGTTGCGCGACATGGGCGATGCGCGGCTGGTGCTCTCTGGAGCGCACGAATCGGAACCTGTCAGCCCGACCGGCATCATCACGGCGTCGCCGCGGCGCGCCTGGCCGTTTGCCGCACTCGGCGTGGCGGTAGCGGTGATTGCCGCGATGGCGCTCCCCACGCTGCGGCATCTGCGCGAAACGGCGCCGCCGGTGCCGCCCGAGACCCGCGTGGATATCGTCACGCCCGCCACCGACGATCCCACGTCCTTCGCCCTGTCACCCGACGGCCGGCAGATCGTGTTCGTGGCGTCAGGAGACGGCGTCCCGCGTTTGTGGCTGCGATCGCTGTCTGGCACGACGGCAGAACCGCTCGCAGGCACCGACGGCGCCAGGGGGCCGTTCTGGTCGCCCGACGGCCGATCCATCGGGTTCTTCGCGGCGAATGCGTTCAGACGTCTCGACCTTGGCGGAGGCCCACCGGAGATCCTGGCGCCTGTTCTTGGCACCGGTAGTTCGACCGCTGCCTGGGGCACCGACGGGTCGATCGTGATTGCCGTGCCGCCCTCCTCTGCACTGACCAGGGTGTCGGTGGCCGGCGGAGTCAGGACGCCAGCGACGACGCTTTTGCCCGGACAGACTGGCCACGACCATCCTTTCTTTTTGCCCGGCGGCACACGGCTGTTGTTCACGGCGACTGGCACGCCGGACACCGCGGGGATCTACCTGGCCGCACGTGACGGCACCGCGCCGACGCGACTGACGCCCCTCGCCAGCGCAGCCCGTTTCGTGCCTGCCGCGGACTCCGGCAAGGACGGTTGGTTGTTGTGGGTGCGAGCGGGAGCACTGGTGGCCCGGCGGCTCGACGTGGAGAACGGCGTGCTCACGGGCGATCCCGTGACATTGGCCGAGGGTCTGGCGGCGAACGCCCGGACTGCGCCGTCGGTGTCGGCAACCGGACTGGTGGCGTATCGGCAGGGTGGGGACCGCCGCCGGCAGCTGACGTGGGTCGACCGATCGGGTGCGGTGAAAGGCACCATCGGCGAGCCGGACGGCAACGATCTCAGCAGCCCCCGTGTGTCGCCGGACGGCCGACGGGTGGCCGTGAGCCGCACGGTGCAGAACAACACCGACATCTGGCTCGTCGACGGCAACCGGCCGAGCCGATTCACCTTCGATGCCGCGCTCGACCGCTATCCGTCATGGTCGGCCGATGGCACGCGGATCGTGTTCTCTTCGCCCCGGGCGGGCTCACTGGACCTCTATCAGAAGCCCGCTGATGGCGGGGGCGCGGAGACCGCGCTCGTGACCTCTGCGGGATCCGACACCGCCAGCAGTTGGTCGGCGGATGGTCGCTTCCTCATGTATATCAGCACTGGTCTGCAGACGAATGCCGACCTCTGGGTCGTGCCGACGTCGGGCGATCGCCGGCCGTCGGTATTCCTGCAAACCCCATCTCGGGAGCTCTACGGCATGTTCTCGCCCGACGGCCGGTGGGTCGCCTACCAGTCCGACGAATCGGGGCGACCGGAGATCTACGTCCGGCCATTCATCGCGCCCTCGGGTGGCGCCTCGACAGAGGATTCCCGGACGACGGCACCACGGGCGGGCGAGGGCCAATGGCAAGTGTCCACGGCGGGCGGCATCATGCCGGCCTGGCGGCACGACGGCAAGGAGCTGTACTTCCTGAATCCCGCAGGCGCGATGATGGCGGCGTCCATCAGCGTCTCGTCCACCTCGTTGGTGCCAGGCGCCCCCGTGATGCTCTTTCCCACGCAGATCTACGGCGGCGGCGGCGACGCGCAGCAGAATCGGCAGTACGACGTCGCACCGGACGGGCGATTCCTCATCAACACGGAACTCGACAGCGCCGCCGCGCCGATCACGCTCATCCAGAACTGGAACCCCGAAGCGAAGAAGTAGCGCGTCGCGACCTGAGGCTCGGCCTGACGAATATTTTCCGCGGGTTCATCGTTTTTCTCTTGACACGTTTTCGAGGCGGGGCGACACGAAGTCCGCAGTCGCCCGTCCGTAGCAGCTCACCGCCGCGTGTT
>JANNEJ010000333.1:0-7494 GCA_031378585.1 Acidobacteriota bacterium
CCGCAGCCACCGACGAACCTGCGAGTCACCCGGATCTCTGGCAACGCCGTCACCTTCGGGTGGCTGCCTCCGGCGTTGGGTCCGCCGGCGACCGGGTATCTCATCGAAGGGGGCGTGGCACCTGGTGAAGTGATTGGTCAGTTGCCGCTCGGACCGGCGCCAGCTGTCACGGTCGCATTACCCACCGGGTCATTCTTCCTCCGCGTGCGTACCCTCGCCGGCGGCGCCGCGAGCGCGGTGTCGAATGAAGTGCTGACGCACGTGAACGTGCCGCTACGGCCGTCGGCACCGGCGAACCTGCTGGGGCTGGTGGTCGGCAACACGTTGAGCCTCGCCTGGACCAACACGTTCGCGGGCGGCGCGCCCACCAACGTCATCCTCGGAGTGAGCGGCCCGGTGAGCGGATTCCTGCCCTTGGGCCTCACCGACACGTTCACGGTGGCTGGGGTCCCCGGCGCCAGCCGTAACTACAACCTCTGGGTGGTGGCCACCAACGCACGCGGCCAGAGCGAGCAATCGAACGTGTTGAATGTGAGGGTCCCGACGGGGTGCAGCGACGTGCCGCAGGCCGTGGCCAACTTCGTCGCCTACAAAGACGCCGGGGTGTTGTGGTTGAACTGGGATCCTCCAACCGTGGGGACAGCGCCGACCAGCTACGTGCTCAACGTGACGGGCGCATATGTCGGCAGCCTTCCCACGACCTCAAAGGCGTTGAGTGGGGCCGTGCCCGCGGGCACCTACAACTTCGCCGTGGTGGCCGCCAACGCGTGTGGCTCGAGCGCGCCTACGGCGGTCCGGAGCGTCGTGATTCCGTGACGGCAACCGGGTGATGCCGATTCTTCGGACCATCATCCGGACCCTGGCCCCCACTCCCTGGGTAGACTTTCCGCCTTGCCACAGCCGATCAGCGGTTCCTCTGGCGCCCGCTCTGCCAGCACGACAAAGCCGCGCTGCTCGCACGGCCGGAGCGGCGGACCCGAGCCCGATCGAGCATCAGCGAAACAGGACGATTGGAAACATTGACAGGGTCTGAGGATGACGGATTCCCGGTAATCAGACCCTGGCCTCCTAACCCCATGGCATATTTCGGCCTTGGCACAGCCGCTGGCAGCCGACGTTCTTCATCTCCTGCGCCGGCCAGCTTGGCAATACCGGTGGTGATGTCGGTATTCTTGCCGGTCAGCGTGGTGGTGAAGCGCTTGTCGCCAATCAGGTCGCCATAGGTGACGCTGGTTTCAGCGTGCCGCACCCCTGGTGTCGCGGGCGTCTGAATCATCGAGACAACGCCGTCGCTCACAGCCAAAGGCGCGTGGGGGCCATGTCCAGCAGCACCCGTCTCGCTTCGGCGGCGACGCGGCGCATGGGATAGCCGTCGGTCTGCGCGCGTCGGATCCGCAGACCCACCTCGATCGACGGTGTTGTGCGTGCTGCCCATCACGCAACTGGTCTTCTCGTACGCGATGTCGAGTTCGTCGCACATGATCTGGCGGAACGCCGTGCCAGTGCCCCGGCCCAGGTCGGTTTTGCCGACGAAGAAAGTGGCCGTGTTGTCGGCGCGGATGACGATCCATGAGTCGAGGTGGAGGAAGTCGGGGTCGGGGTAGGGCCCGAGAGATTGTGCGGCCGGGGCTGAAGCCCCGGCACTCCGTGCGGGGGGCGTCGCCGCGATTCCGACGACGAGCATACCCGTTGTCTAGAGGAAGTCGCGTCGGGTGTTCATTCCGCGTCACCGTTCGTTCCGCCAACACCAAAGTGCTGCCCTCCTGGGGCGCTGGCCCGCTTGGACATTGATGTCGCGGCCAGCTTGATGGCCGCTTGAATTCGGTAATAGGTCATGCAACGACACTGGGTGCCGTTCATGCCCTCGCGAATCTGTGCGTCGGTGGGGTTCGGCGTCTTGTCGAGCAGCGCCTTGGCGGTGAGGATCTGCCCGTTCTCGCAGAACCCGCACTGCGGCACCTGCTCGTCAATCCACGCCTGTTGCAGCGGGTGGAGCTTGCCATCCTTCGTCAAGCCCTCGAGCGTGGTAGTGCCGTCGTTTCTGACCTGCGACGGGGCCTGACCTCGATCGCACGGCCTCGCCCTTGATCAGCACGGTGTACGCGCCGAACTGGCCGAGCCCGCACCCGAACTTGGGGCCCGACCGGTCGAGGTCGTTTCTCAGGACATACAGGCAGAGGTGTGGAAGGTTCGACGTCAACTGTGTGAGTATTGCCATTCACCCGCAGGGTGATGTTCGCCATGTCGGGCAGTGTGGCGCGGGTCGCCGTAGGGAATCCAGCGTGCATAACTTCTCAACGGCCCCTCAACAGCCAGAGATCGGACTCGACGACAAGACGCGGTCGGTAGACAACTCCCTGGACTGATTTTCCGCCTGGCCACCTTGCCACACGCGCATGGCGCGCCCGAGGCCACGCCGCGCGGACAGGCGACCGACCCGGGCCTACGCGCCGGCCATCTGGCCACACCTCCCGCGGGACCGCGCCGGGGACGCGCGGATGGGGACGACGTGGGCGGGAGCACGGTGGCTATGCATCGTCGTCGCCGGTCGGCGGGGCGCGGGTCGGCGCCGACCTCGGCACGTCGGCAGGCAGGGCGAGGTGCGTCAAGATCCGCCGCGCCACGGCCGACGCCTCAATCGGCGGGCTCAAACGCAACCGGCCGCCACAGCGCGGGCGGGAACCGTTACGCTCGCACGGCCAGGGGAATCGCTCGGCCATCCGTCCGACGCCACGTGGTGCGGAACTCCCGGTCGTAGGTCCACACCTTCGCGTTCAGGTGACGACCCGAGAGCACCGCCAAACAGCCGTCGGCCCAGTCCGGTAGATGGTCCGCGTACTTCAGGAGCCAGGCGAACACGTCGGCTCGAAATTCGACGTCGTCTGTGGGAGCGGCCCCAATCGACAATTCCCCACAGACCGCGCGCAGGCGCGCGCGGTGATGCGCGTGCGGCAAGAGGAAGCAGGCTTCGACGAGCACCGCATCGCACACGAGCAACCCCTGGGGCGCCACGGTGGCCAGGTGCGAGACCGCAGCGCCGTGCTTGCGATCGCGCGTGTCGCACAGCGCCACGAGCGGACCCGTGTCCACGAAAATCATCGCCGGCTACGACTGAGCGCCGCACGAATCACGCGCTGTGCCGTGTGACGGTCGTGCACGTCACGAGCGGCCCCAGGCCTGAACCCCGTTGGCTCCGGATGCTGAACCAGAATGCGCACCACGATGGCGGCTGCATCGGTCGTGGGTCGCTCCTTGGTGAGGGCGTCGAAACGGGCATCGATCGCGTCGCGCACCACATCTGACATCGCAATGCCGTGCGCGCGCAGGCGGCGCACCTTGCGGAGACGGCCTTCGTCCAAGCGGACGTTCACCAACGTGGACGGCATGGCGTAAATATACCATGTCTTTACGATGAGCCCGTGGGCCCGCGCGCTCAAAAAGAAACGGCCGCGGGACGGGCGGCCGTGGGACAAGGAGGTGGAACCGAGAGACGAACTAGCGCGCGCGCACCGACACCGGCACGCCGTCGGGCACGGCCTGCGACGGGACGGCAGAGTCGACGAGGCTCCAGGCATCGGCCTCGGCCAGCAGCTGGGCGGCCAGCTGCGTGTGCAGGGCGTGACCGGCGCGATGTGCCACCACATGCCCCAGCACCGGACGGCCCAGCAACGACAGGTCGCCGACGGCATCGAGAATCTTGTGGCGCACGCACTCGTCTTCGAAGCGCAGCGCGTTGAGCGGGCCGGTGTCGCCAATCACGATGGCGTTGTCGAGCGAGCCGCCGAGCGCCAGGCCCTGCTGACGCATCCACTCCACTTCCTTCAGAAAGCCGAAGGTGCGGGCCGAGGCGATGTCGTCGACAAACGTCTGCTCGGTGATGCGGGTGGTGCGCGACTGGTGGCGCAGCATCGGATGGTCGAAGCTGATGGTGTAGCTGACCTTGAAGTGATCCGACGGGTAGATGGCGATGTGCTTGTCGCCATTGGCGACGCTGACCGGGCGCAGCACCTTCAGGTAGCTGCGGGGCGACGAGAGGCGCTTCAGTCCTGCTTCCTGGATGAGAAACAGGAAGGGCGCGGAGCTGCCGTCCATGATCGGCACTTCGCGCTGGCTGAGCTCGATAAAGATGTTGTCGACGCCGGCGCTCACGAGTGCGGCCAGCAGATGCTCCACGGTTTCCACCGTGGCGCCGTCTCTGCCGAGCACCGTGGCGTACTGAATACCGGTGACGTTCTCGACGCGCGCGGGAATGTCGATGCCCAGGTCGGTGCGGCGAAACACCACGCCGGTGCCAGCCGGCGCCGGCTTCAGCGTCAGGCTCACTTTGGTGCCCGAATGCAGGCCAATGCCCGCACACGAAACCTGCCGCCTCAGGGTCTGTTGAAACTCCATCGCTTGTCTATCACCTTGCTTAGCAAACGGTATGCCCGCTTCAATCGACCTGGACACATGTAGACAAGTCGTTCATTTGCAACATTTAAGGCAGAATGAAGCGCTGTCGAACCAAGGCTTATGTGGCTTTGTAACCACAGTGCCAAACACCACAGGTGTGGTCGATTTGACACAGTCTAGGCGCGTGGCTGTCTGAGCATTTCCTTCAAGAATCGGCCGGTGTGCGAGGCACCGACCTTCGCCACCGTCTCTGGCGTACCTTGCGCCACCAGGCGCCCGCCGCCCTCACCGCCCTCGGGGCCGAGGTCGACCACCCAGTCGGCCGACTTGATCACATCGAGGTTGTGTTCGATGACGAGCACCGTGTTCCCCTGGTCGACGAGCCGATTGAGCACGTCGAGCAGTTTATGGACGTCTTCAAAGTGCAGGCCGGTCGTGGGCTCGTCGAGAATGTAGAGCGTGCGGCCCGTGCCGCGCTTCGACAGTTCCTTCGACAGCTTGACGCGTTGGGCCTCGCCGCCCGAGAGCGTGGTGGCCGACTGGCCGAGCGTGACGTAGCCGAGCCCCACGCTTTCGAGCGTGCGCAGCTTATTGGCGATTTGCGGGAAGTTCTCGAGCAACGGCAGCGCCTGGCTCACGGTGAGATCGAGTACCTCGGCAATCGACTTGCCCCAGTACTTCACGTCGAGCGTCTCGCGGTTGTAGCGCCGGCCCTTGCACTGCTCACACGTCACGAACACGTCGGGCAGGAAGTGCATCTCGATGGCAATCACGCCGTCGCCCTGGCACGCCTCGCAGCGGCCGCCCTTCACGTTGAACGAGAAGCGGCCCGGCTTGTAGCCGCGCGCCTTGGCCTCGGGCACCATCGCAAACAGGTCGCGGATGAACGAGAAGAGCCCGGTGTAGGTGGCGGGATTCGACCGCGGCGTGCGCCCGATGGGCGACTGGTCGATCTCGATGACCTTGTCGATCTGGTGCACGCCTTCGACCACCCGGTGCAGGCCGGGCTCGTCGCTCGAGCGGTAGATCTGCTTGGCCAGCGCCTTGTACAGGATGTCGTTGACGAGCGTGCTCTTACCCGAGCCGCTCACGCCGGTCACGGCCACGAATACCCCGATGGGGATACGGACGTCGATGTCCTTCAGGTTGTTCGCGCGCGCGCCCTTGATCACGATCTCGTGTTTGCCGGGGGTGCGGCGCGCGCGCGGCGCGTGAATCACCTTGGCGCCGCGCAGATACTGCCCCGTCAGTGACTCGGCCGTCTCGGCCAGCTGCGCGGGCGTGCCCTGGAACATCACCTGCCCGCCGTGTTCGCCGGCGCCAGGCCCGAGATCCACCACGTAGTCGGCCATCCGGATCGTCTCTTCGTCGTGCTCCACGACGACCACCGTGTTGCCGAGATCGCGCAGGCGCGCCAGCGTGGTGAGCAAGCGGCGGTTGTCGCGCTGGTGCAGACCAATCGAGGGCTCGTCGAGCACGTAGAGCACGCCGGTGAGATTCGAGCCGATCTGCGTGGCCAGACGGATGCGCTGTCCTTCCCCGCCTGACAGCGTCGCCGCGCTGCGGCCCAGCGTCAGGTAGCCCACGCCCACCTCGTCGAGGAAGCGGAGGCGCTCGCGGATCTCCTTCAGGATGCGGCTCGCGATGAGCGTCTCGCGCTCGGTGAGGGTCATGGCCTCGAACACCGCCAGCGCCTCGCTGATGGGCAGGTCCACGTAGTCGGGCAACGAGCGGCCCTTCAGGCGCACGGCCCGGCTCTCGGCCCGCAACCGTCCGCCCTTGCACTCCGGGCAGGCGCGCAGCGCGCGGTAGGCGTCGAGCTCGGTCTGCGCGTCCCAGGCCCCCTCGTCGAAGCGGCGGCGCAGGTTCGGGATCACGCCCTCGAAGTCCTTGCCGTACGGCTCGGTGGCCTTCGCGGAAGCCTTGCGGCGCTTGACGGGAACGGGCTCCTCGTCCTCGTCCTTGACCGTGGTGCCGGGGCCGTGGAGCAACAGGTCGCGCTGCTTCCTGGTCAGCTTGCCGAACGGCACCGACGGGTCGATGCCCCAGTGCGACGAGATGCCCTCGATGGCCGCCCGCACCATCTTCCGGTCGCCCTTCACCCACGGCGCGATGGCCCCCTCGGCGAGGGACTTCTGATCGTCGGGCACCACCTTGCGTGGGTCGAAGTCCCATGTAGCACCAAGGCCCTGGCATGCCGTGCAGGCCCCGTGTGGCGAGTTGAACGAGAAGGCCCGCGGCGTCATCTCGGGCACGCTGATCCCGCAGACGACGCACGCGAGCTTGCGCGAAAAGAGCCGATCGCCGCTGTCGAGCGCGTTGATGACGACGACGCCGTCGGCCAGGTCCAGCGCGGCCTGCACCGAGTCGGTGAGCCGCTTCTCCACGCCCGACCGCATGATCAACCGGTCGATGACCACTTCGATGGTGTGGTTCTGCCGGCGGTTGAGCGCCAGATCGTCTTCGAGACCCTTGAAGACGCCGTCGATGCGCGCCTTGGTGAACCCCCGCGCGACGATGGCTTGCAGTTCCTTCTTGAACTCGCCCTTCCGGCCGCGCACGATCGGCGCCAGCACGTTGATGCGGGTGTCCTGCGGATACGTCATCACCAGATCGATGATGCGCTCGAGCGATTGCGACGAGATCTCGCGGTCGCAGTTGGGACAGTGCGGCACGCCGGCATTGGCGAAGAACAACCGCAGGTAGTCGTAGATCTCGGTGACCGTGCCCACGGTCGACCGCGGGTTGGCACCGGTCGTCTTCTGCTCGATGGAGATGGCCGGCGACAGCCCGTCGATCAGATCGACGTCGGGCTTCTCCATCTGCTCGAGAAACTGCCGGGCGTACGCCGACAGCGACTCGACATAGCACCGCTGCCCTTCGGCATACAACGTGTCGAAGGCCAGCGACGACTTCCCCGACCCCGACAACCCGGTGACGACCACGAGCTGGTCGCGCGGCAAGTCGACGTCGATGTTCTTGAGGTTGTGCACGCGCGCGCCGCGCACGGACACCCAGTCGTGTGCCATTACTGCCTGGTATTTTTCGCGAAGCTCAAACAGTGATTGTACTACGCGGCTCGCGGCGGGCGGAGGCCTAACC
>JANNEJ010000338.1:0-3402 GCA_031378585.1 Acidobacteriota bacterium
GCCGGGGCCGGGCAACCGGCCGCGGGCCGCGGGCAGTCGATCGACGAGCGCACCAGCGGCATGCAGAAGCTGGACGGGTACTTCCCGCTCTACTGGGACGAGCGTGCCGGCGCGATGTTCGTGGAGATTCAGCGATTCGACGCCGAGTTCCTCCTCTCGACGGGCCTGTCGGCCGGGCTCGGATCGAACGACATCGGACTCGATCGTGGCCAGGGCGGTCAGGGCCGCGTCGTCACCTTTCAGCGGGTCGGGCCGCGCGTCCTGCTGGTGCAGGGCAACCAGTCGTTCCGGTCGAGCAGCCCGAACGTGCTCGAGCGCAAGTCGGTCGAAGACTCGTTTGCGAAATCCATCCTCTGGGGCTTCGCGATTGCGGCCGAGACCAGCGGCACGCTGCTCGTCGATGCCACCGATTTCTTCCTGCGCGACATCCACGGCGCCGCCGGCGGTCTGCGTCCCGGCACCTACCGCGTGGATCGCAGTCGCAGCGCGTTCTATCTGCCCAACACCAAGGGCTTCCCCAAGAACACCGAAGTGGACGTCACGCTCACGTTTGCCAACGACGCAGTGGCCGGGCGTGGCGGCCTCGGCCCACAGCAGGGCCCGGCGCCGATCGGCGCGGCCGGTGGCGGCGGCGGTGGTGGTGGTGGCTTTGGCGGCAACCTGTTCAGCGGCACCGTGGCCAGCGTGACCCCGACGGCCGATTCGGTCACGCTGCGCGAGCATGTGTCGATGGTGGAACTGCCCGACGGCAACTACCGGCCGCGCGTCGACGACCCGCGCGCTGGTTACGGCGGCCTGAGCTTTGTCGACTACAGCATCGCCATTGGCGAGCCCATGGTGTTCCGTTATCTACGCCGGCATCGTCTGGTGAAAAAGGACCCGACGGCGGCCCTCAGCGAGCCGGTCGAGCCGATTCGCTACTGGGTAGATTCAGGCGCGCCCGAAGACGTGCGCAAGGCGCTCATCGAAGGCGGCATGTGGTGGAACCAGGCCTTTGAAGCCGCGGGCTTCCGCAACGCCTTCAAGGTGGAGGTGCTGCCCGAGGGTGCCGACGCCATGGACATCCGCTACAACATGATCAACTGGGTGCACCGCTCGACCCGCGGCTGGAGCTCGGGCGGCAGCGTGAGCGACCCGCGCACGGGCGAGATCATCAAAGCGACCGTCACCCTCGGCTCGCTGCGCGACCGCCAGGACTACATGATCTTCGAGGGCCTGCTCTCGCCCTACGAGACGGGCACGGAGAAGCCGTCGATTCTCTACAACACCGCGATCGCGCGCATCAAGCAGCTCTCGGCCCACGAGATCGGCCACACGCTCGGCCTCGGACACAACTACTACGACAGCAGCAAGGGCTGGATCTCGGTGATGGACTATCCCCATCCGCTCGAAGAACTGAAGGCCGATGGCACGATCGACCTATCGAAGGCGTACGAGGCGCGCATTGGCGACTGGGACAAAGTGGCCATCAACTTCGGCTACCGGCAGTTCGCCGGCGGCACCGAAGACGCGGCGGCCCTCACAAAGATCATCGACGACGCGTGGACGCTGGACCTGCGCTACTTCACCAACCAGGACACCGACATCCATCCGCGCACCGATCAGTGGTCCAACGGCGCGAATCAGGCCGACGAGCTGAACCGGCTCATGAAGATCCGCCGGGCGGCGCTCGACCGCATCGGCGAGAAGACCATTCGTCTGGGCGCGGCGATGACCACGATTGAAGAGCCGCTCGTGCCGATCTACATGTACCACCGCTACGCCGTTGAGAGCGCCTCGTCGATGATCGGCGGGCAGGACTTCGTCTACGCCATGCGCGGCGACGGCCGCACGCCGGTGAAGTGGGAGTCAGCGGCGAACCAGCGCAAGGCGCTCGAGGCGCTGGCCGGTACGCTCAAGCCGTCGGAACTCACGGTGCCGAAGAAGATTCTCGACGCGATTCCGCCGCGTCCCCCGGGATTCGGCCTGCACCGCGAGTTGTTTCCGCGCACGACCGGCGAAGGCTTCGATCCGCTCAGCCCCGGTACCATTGCCGCCGATGTCACGATTGGCTTCGTGCTGCAGCCCGACCGCGCCTCGCGCATGGTGGCGCAGAACGCTGTCGACCCGACGCTGCCAGGCTTGGGCGAAGTGATCGACCGCTTCACCAAGGCCACCTTCGACGCGCCGACCACCTCGCCCTATGAAGCGGAAGTGCGCCGCGTCGCCGAGCGCGTGCTCGTCGACCGGGTGCAGTGGCTGGCGATGTCGGCGCCCAACGGCCAGGTGCGCGCTGTCGCGTCGCTGAAACTGCAACGTCTGGCTGCGCGCCTGCGCGCTGTGCCTGTCACCAAGGGCGAAGCCGACCAGGCCCAATCTGCACTGCTGGCCGCCGACATCAAGCGCTTCCTCGAACGGCCGAGCGCCGACCCGTCGAAGATCATGCCAGCGGCCCCTGCGCCTCCAGGCGCGCCCATTGGCGACATCGGCCAGGACTGGCTGCTCCTGCCGCCCAAGGGCTACTAGTCATTTGTAACGGGGCCTGTCACCGTTACATCTCGTGACGGCGCAGGTTCTGCGATCTCCCGGGGCGCTCGCGACCTGTCAAGCCGCGGTGCGCGAAACGGCGCGGCCGCATCGGCTACTATCAGCGGCAATATGCACCGTCCTCCCCCGGCCGCGATTCCGCGTGGTGAGCCCGGCGTGCACCCACCCCCGGATGCGCCGGCCTACCGTGCCACCGAGTTGCGCCACCCGAAACAGCCGCTGGTGATCATTCCGCAGACGCTGACCGAGCTGACCGGTCCGGCCTTCGGGCACGACGCCGTCGGCCCACTCGACCACGACCTCACGCGCCAGCACTCCGGGGCGCCGGTGGGGCAGCGCATCATCGTGGAGGGCCGGGTGCTCGATGAGGGCGGCCGTCCGGTGCCGCACACGCTCATCGAGGTGTGGCAGGCGAATGCGGCGGGCCGTTACGCTCACACGGTGGACCAGTGGAACGCGCCGCTCGACGGCAACTTCACGGGGGCCGGCCGCACGCTGACCGACGCCGAGGGTCGCTATCGCTTCATCTCGATCCAGCCCGGCGCGTATCCGTGGCGCAACCACGCGAACGCGTGGCGTCCGGCGCACATCCACTTCTCGATCTTCGGACAGGCGTTCCTCACACGGCTCGTGACCCAGATGTACTTTCCCGGCGATCCCCTGCTGGCGCTCGACCCCATCTTCCATGCCGTCCCAGACGAGCGAGCCCGTCAGCGGTTGATCGCGCGCTTCGATCTGCCGACGACCGAGCCCGCCTTTGCGCTCGGCTACCGGTTCGACCTCGTGCTGCGCGGTCGCGACCAGACGCCAATGGAGGCCTGACCAATGTTCGGACTCACGCCGTTCCAGACTGTCGGTCCATTCCTGCACCTCGGG
>JANNEJ010000388.1:0-2722 GCA_031378585.1 Acidobacteriota bacterium
GTGGACGGCCTCGACATGGAGGCGCTCATCGCGATCGCGCGCAAGGGTCTGTCACCGAGGCGGAGATCAACCGAGGTGACTGACCCAGCGATCTTGCGTTCGCGGTGACTGACCCAGCCGCTGTCGGACTACGCGGGCTATTGCAAATTAGAAATGTACTTCTGTAATGGAAGGCATGATCAGGCGCGCGTGGCGAGCACTTGTGCGGCAACGACTCGCCGGCCGGCCGGCCGTCGCGCTCATCGGTCCGCGCCAGTCCGGCAAGACCACGCTTGCGCGCAGTTTCGGCGGGCACTACTTCGATCTCGAACACGAACCCGATCGGCTCAGACTCGACCTCCAGTGGGACGATCTGCTGACCAGCACTCGCCTGGTCATCCTGGACGAAGCGCAAGCCTGGCCCGACGTCTTTCCGCGGCTGCGGGCGGCCATCGACCGCGACCGTCGCCGCTACGGGCGCTTCCTCCTGTTGGGCTCGGTGTCGCCAGCCCTGATGACGCAGGTGTCGGAGTCGCTCGCGGGCCGGCTGGCACTCGTGGAGCTCACCCCGTTCACGCTGGCAGAGCTGCCGCGTGTCCCTCTGAACCGGCTGTGGCTGCGCGGAGGGTTCCCCGATGGAGGCGTGTTGGGCGGCGCAGGGTTCCCGCGATGGCAGCTCGACTACCTGACGCTCCTGGCGCAGCGCGACTTGCCGGCCTGGGGATTTCCGGCCAAGCCACAAGTCACCATGCGCCTGCTGCGCGTACTGGCGGCCGCGCATGGCCAAGCCTGGAACGCGTCGCAAATTGGTCAGAGTCTTGGCTTGTCGTACCACACGGTGAACGGATACCTCGATTTTCTCGACGGTGCGTTTCTCATACGACGACTACGGCCGTTTCACGCCAACATCGGCAAGCGGCTGGCGAAGAGCCCCAAGGTGTATTGGCGCGACAGCGGCCTCCTGCACGCGCTTCACGGCATTGGGTCCGAGCGACTACTGACCAGTCAACCGTGGGTGGGCGCGAGCTGGGAGGGGTTCGTCATCGAACAGTTGCTGGCCGCGATGACGCAGCGCGACCTCCACTATGAGCCGTACTACCTTCGTACGAGCGACCAGCACGAGATCGATCTCGTGCTCGACCTGGGCGGACGTCTCTGCGCCCTCGAGATCAAGCTCTCGTCGTCACCGGGCATCGAGGACCTGCGCCGGTTGCGGCGAACGGCCGACCTCATCGGCGTCGAGCGGTGCGTGCTCGTGTCGCGAACCCGCGAAGCCGTGACGACGAGCACTGGCACATCGTGCAGTCCGTCCTGGCTAGTCCAGCACTTGGACGAGGCCCTGGGCCTTCGCTGAATCACTCGGTTATGAGCTCGCCTGCGGGCGTGGCGGGATTCCGCAATCGTTCGTCATCTTCCTTCTCGAGGGCAATGCGGCACTCGATCGGGGTTGGAGGCTGCAGATCGGCTGGGTCAGTCACCTCGCAAGATCCCTGGCTCGGTGACAGACCCTTACGGCAGCGCAAACGCTACGATGCTGCTGCCCGACGGCGCGCCGTTCTTGCCGCCGCCACACGCGATCACCACGTACTGCCGGCCGTTGATCATGTAGATCGACGGCGTGGCGTTGCCGGCCGCCGGCAGCGTCGTCTGCCACAGCAGGTCGCCGGTGAGCGTGTCGAACGCGCGGAACTTCTTGTCGAAGTTCGTGGCGCCAATGAAGAGCACGCCACTGGCGGTCACGACCGGACCGCCGTAGTTGTCGCTGCCCGTGTTCGTCATGCCCTGGGCGGCCAATTCCGGCACGTCGCCCAGCGGAATCCGCCAGCGCATCGCGCCGGTGTTGAGGTCGATGGCGTTCAGCGTGCCCCAGGGCGGCGTGATGGCGGGCAGGCCGTCATTGTCGAGGAAGATCGACTCGCCGTCACTGCGGTACTTCAGCCAGCTCGGGTCGTTCTTCACGTTCGGGTCGGCGCCCTTGTCCTTGCCGGTGATCAAGAACTCGGCCACGTCGGTGATGTTGCGCCCGCCCATGTCGGGGAACGCCGGCATGCGCCCGGTGCCCTGCCGCACGATCGTGGCGATTTCGTCACGCGACAGTTTCGTGCCGATGGCCGCAAGCGACGGCGCCGCCGGCGTGCCCGTGCGGTCTGCCTTGTGACACGTCGCGCACTTCGAGTTGTAGAGCGAGGTGTCGTTGTTGGGGATGAGCTTCACCACCCACGGCATCTCGTTGGCGTTCACGAAGAGCAGGCCGGAAGCCGCATCGAATGCCGAGCCGCCCCACTCCGCGCCGCCATCGAAGCCTGGAAACACGATGGTGCCCTCGAGCGAGGGCGGCATGAACATCCCCGACTTCATCGTCCGGAAGCGCGCGAGCACGTCGGCATGCGCTTCGGGCGTGCGCGTGGTGAGCATGGCTTCGGTCAGGCCCTGGCGGGTGAACGGCACGGGCAACGTGGGTCGCGGCTGCGTCGGCGACGCGAACTCGCCGTCCACCGTGGAAGGCGGCACCTTCCGGTCTTCGATTGGGAACAGCGACTTCCCTGTGCGCCGATCGAGCACGAAGGTGTCGCCGTACTTCGTCGTCTGCGCCACGGCCTCGACCTTCTGGCCGTTCCGCGTCACGGTCACGAGCGTGGGCGGCGCCGGGAAGTCCCAGTCCCAGAGGTCGTGCTTCACGCCCTGGAAGTGCCACACACGCGTGCCGGTCCGCGCGTCGAGCGCGAGTACCGAATCCGCAAAC
>JANNEJ010000398.1:0-4023 GCA_031378585.1 Acidobacteriota bacterium
ATGCCTCGCAGGAACGGGTGGCATGTCAGAAATGTGGGTTTTGGCCGTGGGCGCGGCCGTTGCAGGATTGGTGCAAGGCATCTCGGGCTTTGCCTTTGCCATGGCCGCCATGGCCATTTGGGTGTGGGGCGTCGATCCTCAAGTGGCTGCGGTGATGGCCGTGTTTGGCGGTTTGACCGGTCAGATCATCTCGGTGCTCCGGGTGCGTCGAGGGTGGCACTTGTCGCTGCTGTGGCCCTTCGTGCTGGGCAGCGCGGTGGGCATCCCTCTGGGCACGCGGTTGTTGCCGCTGCTCGATCCCAATCGCTTCAAGCTCGTGCTGGGCGGCATGCTGGTCGTGTGTTGCTCGGCCATGCTGGCGACGTCGCGCTTGCCGAGCGTGAAGACCGGCGGCCGATGGGCCGATGCCGTGGTCGGCCTTCTGGGCGGCGTCATGGCGCCCTTGAGCGGCTTCAGCGGCCTGGCGCCCGCCCTGTGGGCCACTCTGCGCGGCTACTCCAAGGACGAACACCGCGCGGTCTTGCAGAACTTCAACCTGGTCGTGCTGGCGGCCACCATGGCGTCGCTCGTGTGGTCTGGGCGCGCCCGCGCCGAGCATCTGCCGCAAATGGGCGTCGTGGCGGCTTCGCTGGTCGTGCCGTCGCTGTATGGTTCGAAGATCTACACGGGCATGAGCCCGGCCGCCTTCCGCAACGGCGTGCTGTGGCTGCTGGTGTTTGCCGGCGTCACGATGCTGGTGGCGGCGCTCAAGAACCTGGTGTTCTGAGCGGCTTCGCTGGCGCGGCTAGCGTCGCACGCTTCTACCGCCGCACGCTTGCGGTGTAGACGAACTCGCCGGCCCGCACCACGACGTCGTCCCCGTCCACAATCACCGACACGGACCGTTCGGGCTCTGACGGCCGCAGCCGGGCCCGGCCCGTGAAGCTCGCCCAGTCGCGCGCGGTTTGCAGCTGCCCGAACGTCGTCATCGAGAGCGCCACGCCGGTGTCCTTCTGCGTGAGTCGGAAGGTGCCGCTCGCCGCTCGGGCGCCTGGGCCCTGTGTCACGTCGAGGACGAACGACGTCTGCCCCGGCGTGCTACGACGACGCACAGTCCGCGTGCCGACGCTCATGGGGCGTGTCGGCATGTGCGCACCTCGCCGTAGCGCGTTGCCGGCGCGTTCGCCCGTGGCCCTGCCGTCGCGTAGCGCGACACGGCCGTTGACGAGCACGACGCGGATGCCGTCTGAGGGCAGCGTAGGCGCGTCGAACGTGGCGTGATCGATGACCGTGGTGGGATCGAAGACCACCAGGTCGGCGGCCATGCCGGGCGCGACGAGACCGCGATCGACCATGCCGACCGTGGCTGCCGGCAGGCCCGTCATCTTGCGGATCGCGTCTTCCCACGTGAGCGCCTGCTGCTCGCGCACGTAGCGGCCGAGCACCCGCGGGAACGTGCCGTAGTAGCGCGGATGCGTCGCCTGGCCGGCGACCGCGCCGCAGTCGCAGGCGACCGACGCGGTGGGATGCTGCAGGATCTTCACGAGGTCGGCCTCGATGCCGAAGCGCGCGATGATGCCCGGGCTCCCGCGTTCGAGCAGCCGCACCACCGCCTCGCCGGCCGGCACCTGCAGGTCGCGCATCACCTGCGTCAGGTCTTGCTTCATCTCCGGAAAATACACGCTGGCGGGTCCGCCGAAGCGGGCGTCCATGGCGGCTTCCGCTTCTGCCACGATGCGCGCGCGCAAGGTGGGGTCGGCAAAGCGCTTCAGCATGGCCTCGCGGCCGCCGTCTTGCGCCCAGCCGGGAATGGTGAACGCAACGAGCCCGGTCTGGCCGGCCAGATAGGGATACACGTCCGCGGCGGTGTAAGTGCCGCGATCGGTGGCCTCGCGCATCTGGCCCGTGATGACCTCCGCGCGGCCCTGTTCGTGGCCCTGCACCTTCATGTGCGTCACGAGCGGGGTTACGCCGGAGCGTGCGCCGATGGCGATGGTTTCCGCCATGCCGGCCAGGGAACTGAAGCCGGATTCGGGCGTAACGCGGTCGTGATTGGCGAAGTAGGTGCGCGATTGCCGCGCCGCTTCGATCACCTTGATCACGTCTTCGGTGGGCGCGAAGTACGCAGGCTTGTAGTCGAGGCCAGCCGAGATGCCCCATGCACCGGCCGTCAGACCGTCGGTGATGAGGGTGCGCATGCGCGCCACCTCGTCGGCGCTCGGCCGCCGATCGGCCAGGCCCACCACCTGCGCCCACACGCTGTTGAAGCCGATGTTGGCGCCGACGTTCAGCGCCAGCCCGCGCGCGGTGGCCGTCGCGAGCTGCGCGTTGAGGTCGAGCGGACCGGCGCCGTCGGCGTTCAGGATCTCGGTCGTGACCCCCTGGGTCAGCATGTTGACGGCGGTGACCAGGCCATCGGGAGTCGCGTGGCTGTGGATGTTGATGAAGCCGGGCGCGACGAACAAGCCCGTCGCGTCAACCTCGATGGCGGCGCGCTCGCCCTTCAAGTCGCCCACGCGCGCAATCGCGCCGTCTACGACCGCCACGTCGGCCTGGTAGCGCGGCGCGCCGGTGCCGTCGACGACCGTGCCGTGCCGGATGATGACGTCGTACGAACGCTCTGGCGGTTGCGCACCGACGCCCAGGCCAGACAGGGCCAGCGCGGCGACGATGAGACAGGTCGCACGTGTGTGGTTCATGATGGCGCCGCCGACGCCAGCATACCCGCGCTTGGGCTCTGGCGTCTGGCGTGCCACACGGGCAGGCAATGCCAGGTGCTCCGTCCGCGCGGTGCCCATCGCGCTGATTGACTGGTTATACTAGTGGTATGAAAACGGCGATTTCGCTGCCTGACGCGCTCTTCCGCGGCGCGGAACGGCACGCCAAGCGCACGCGCCGGTCGCGCAGTCAGCTCTACGCGGACGCGCTGGCCGAATACCTCGCGCGGCACACGCCAGACGAGGTCACTGCCGACATGAATGCCGTCGTTGACGTGCTCGGGGATCAAGAGTCCGACGCTTTCTCCGTCGCGGCCGCCCGGCGCGTGATGAAGGACGCCGAGTGGTGATCTCCCGCAGGCAGACGTCGCTTGAGTGCCCTCGGTCCATGAGGAATCGTCTGCGTGCCGTCGAAATCTCGTGGGGCCCATCCGCGGTATAGTCTGCGCGGTGGGGTGGTCTCCAGCCGGGCGAGAGGCCACACCAGAACGGACCAGACCAGAACGGAGAACGGCATGAGCTGGAATCGGCGCACCTTCATGAAAGCCTCGGCACTCGTCACGATGGCCGGAGCCCTGCCCGCTGGCGTCGGCGCGCAACAACCCACGGCGCCAACCACGCCGGCCGCGCCGCCTGCACCGGCGGTGTTCACGCCGCTGCGCCGCAACGTCGGGATCTTCAACCAGCGGGGCGGCACCATCGGCTGGCTGGTCAGCGGCGACGGCCTGCTGGTGGTGGATACGCAGTTTGCCGACACAGCGCCCAACCTGCTGGCCGGACTGAAAGAGCGCAGCCCTCGTCAGATCGACGTCCTCATCAACAGCCACCATCATCCCGACCACACCGGTGGGAACGGGGTGCTACGCAGTTCGGTCAAGCAGATCGTCGCGCACGTCCGCTCGCTCGAGAACCAGCGGGCGCAGGCCGAGCGCGCCAAGACCCAGACGACGTTGCCGGATGTGACGTTCCCCGACACGTGGAGCGTCACCCTGGGCGACGAGACGATTCGCGCCCGTCACTGGGGGCCGGCCCACACCGGCGGCGATGTGTCGGTCCACTTCGAACAGGCCAACATCGTGCACCTCGGCGATCTGCTCAACAACCGCGGCTATCCCAACGTGGACGCGCCGGCAGGCGCGTCGGTGCACGGCTGGATCCAGGTGCTGGAAAAGATGGCGCCGGCCTATCCCGCCGATGCGCTGTATGTCTATGGGCACGCCGAGGCCGGGCATCCGTTCATCGGCACGCGCCCCGATCTGCTGTACCAGCGCGACTACTTCACGGCCGTGATCGAGACGGCGCGGCGCGCCCGCCGCGAGGGCAAGGC
>JANNEJ010000422.1:0-3736 GCA_031378585.1 Acidobacteriota bacterium
CGTCGATGCGCCGGAGATTCGCGCTCTCGTCGACGAGACTCGCCGTCTGACCGCTGACATCTCCGACACGGCCGCGCGCGTGGACGCGTTGCGGCCGGCATTCGGTAAACTGCTCGCCTCTGATAACTGGCTCCCCAAGGAATATGGCGAACCCGATCTCAAGAGCGGCATGGGCAGTGGCATCGGGCAGTACGCGCTCTACCGCGCCGAAGACGGCTCGCTCACTCTCTTCTCACTCGTCATTCCAGCGGGCGCGGAAACGCCGGTGCACGATCATCTCGCGTGGGGATTGATTGGCGTCTACCGCGGCCGCCAGCACGAAACGGTGTATCGCCGGCTCGACGACGGGGTCGACGACGCGCGGGCCGAGCTCGAGGTGTCGCGGGCGCAGACCATGGACACCGGCGAATTCTACGCGCTTCTGCCGCCGCAAGACGACATCCACTACGTGAAGACGGTGTCGGACGTGCCGTCGGTGTCGATCCACCTGCTGGCCAACGACACTGCGTGTGTATGGCGGCACCGGTTCGAGCCCGCCACGGGCGCTGTGAAGGCGTTCCGCTCGGGATACAGCAACGCACCCTGCCCGCCTGAGGACGACGGCGCCACCGGCGCTGTGGCCGTGTGACCGCCGGCTGGCGCGACTCGCGTCTGGCCGGACTGCACCAGCGCTCGGGGCGCGCCAGGCCCTGACGACAAGTGGACGCCACTTGGGCCACACTTGTGGCTGCATGTCATTCAGGTCTTCCCGCAATGCTCCGGCACTCGCGTGCATCCTTGCCCTCAGCGCGCTAGCCGCGCCGCCGCTCGTCCAGGCCCAGTTCCAGGCCCAGTTGCCGGCACCGGCGTCGCTGACGTCTCGGCTGCTCGCCATCGAGGACGCGCGTGATCTGAGCTCGGCGGGCCAGACGGTGCTGACCGAGGGGATGAAGAGTCCCGACCCGCGCATCCGCGCCCGGGCCGTGCGCGCAGCTGGGCGGTTCGAGACGCCGGCGCTGGCTACCCAGATTCTGCCGCTGCTGTCGGATCCGAACGTGGAGGTGCGCCGGTGGGCGGCGATTGCCGCAGCCAGCTCGGCCCGCATCTTCTCCGGACAGGCCCTCGACGCGCTGCTGGCCGCGCTCGGCGCGGCGGCTCCGGCCGACTGGGCCGTGTTCGCGGCCGAACTCGGCCGGATCAGCATGCCGGCGCCCGACGCCTTCTCCAAGGTGGAAAAGGCGCTTGCCTCGGCGCTACCGCCGGTCGCATCGACCGCCCAGGTGGTGCGTCCGGTACGGCGAGTGGCGCGGGCGGCCGACGCTGTCAAGATCGAGGGCGCGGCTCGCGGGCTCGAGGCGCTCACACGCGTGAACGGCAAGGTCGCGCCGCTTACGGCCGACACGCGCTCTCGGCTGTTTGCCGTCGTGGAAACGCCCGATGCCCCCGGTACGCGGGCCTTCGCGCGCGCGCGCCGGCTGGCGCTGGCCGCGCTGCGCAACGGCAAGGCGGTGGACGGACCGCTTGCGCGCGTCGCCGCCAAGGACACCGACGACGAAGTGCGCCGCCTGGCGGTGCTCACGGCGGGTGCCGCGGTGGTGGCAGATGCCGCCGCCATCAGCGAGCCCGACCGCGAGGCCGTGCTCACGGCCGCCCTCGAGGATCCGGAGCCTCGGGTGCGCCTCGAGGCGGTGCGCGGATGGGGACGGCATCTGCAGGCGCGCTCGTGCGAGCCAGTGATGGCCGCCGTGGCCGATCCGAATACGCATGTGGCACTGCAGGCGCTCGATCTACTTGGCGCCGGGTGCGCCGCGGAACCCGTATCGGCGCTGCTGCAGAAGCACGCCGAGGCATTGCCCGCCACCGGCGCCACCTGGCATCGTGCCGCGCATGCCATCGTCAGCCTGTCCAAGGCGTCGCCGGCAGATGTGCGGACGTTGCTGCCGCGGTTTGTCGGGCATCCCACCTGGCAGGTGCGCGTCTATGCCGCGCGGGCCGCGGGGCAGACCGGCACGATCGAAGCGCTGGTGCGCCTCGGCAACGACGCGCACGACAACGTGCGTCAGGCGGCGCTCGAAGAACTCGCACGTCTGAAGCGTCCCGAGGCGCTGGCGGTGGCCTACGCCGCGCTGGCGCGTCCCGACTATCAGCTCGTGATGACGGCGGCGCGTGCGCTCGAGGCCGAGGCCGACAAGCCGAAGGCCACCAAGGCGCTGCTGGCGGCGCTGGCGCGCGTGACGGCCGAGGGACGCGACACCTCGCGCGACCCGCGCGTGGCGATCATGACCCGGCTGGTCGACACGGGCAGCGCGTCAGATGCCGATCTCGTCTCGCCGTACCTGCGCGACTTCGATCCCAAGATCGCTGAACTGGCCGTGGCGGCGCTGTCGAAGTGGACGGGCGCCACGCGTGATGCCGACCCGCAGGTGCGGCCGGCCGTCGCGCCCGATGCCGCGGCGCTCGAGAAGCTCCGCGGGCAGCGCCTGCGCATCACGATGGCGGGGGGCGGCGTGATCGAGATGCGGCTCCTCGTGGACGAAGCCTCGGCCACCGTGCTGCGGGTGGCGCAACTGGCCACGCGCGGTCACTATAACGGCCTCACCTTCCACCGCGTGGAGCCCACGTTCGTGCTGCAGGGCGGTAGTCCTGGCGCCAACGAGTTCATGGGCGACGGGCCCTACATGCGCGACGAGCCTGGGGTGGCGCACAACCGGGCCACCGTCGGCATCTCTACGCGCGGACGCGATACGGGCGACGGGCAGATCTTCATCAACCTGGTCGATTCGCCCCGTCTGGACCACGCCTACACCGTGTTTGCGGTCATTGAGCGCGGCATGACCGTGGCCGACGGCGTGCTTCAGGGCGACGTGATGGCACGCGTCGAACTCGTGACCGCGCCAGTGCGGTGAGCATGCGGTCGTCCCGGCTGCCGCGCGACCTCACGCCCAATGCGCTGTCGGTGGCCGTGGCGCGCGCTCGCGCGAGCGGCCGCACGCTTGCCGATCTCACGCAGTCCAATCCGACACGGGTGGGCATCTCCTATCCGCTCGACCTCTTGTCGCCGCTCTCCGATCCGGCCGGACTGTCTTACGACCCTGAGCCGTTCGGCATGGTGTCTGCCCGCGCGGCGGTCGTGGCCGACTACGCGCGGCGCGGCGTGACGCTCACGCTCGATCGTGTGTGCCTGACGGCCAGCACCAGCGAGGCCTACGCGCTGCTCTTCAAGCTGCTGTGCAGTCCGGGCGACACGGTGCTTGTGCCGCGGCCGAGCTATCCGCTCTTCGAGCATCTGACGGCGCTCGAGTGCGTGCGCGCCGTGCCCTACGAGCTGGAGTTGCACGGCGACTGGCAACTGGACGCCGCGGCCATCGGGCGCAGCATTGACGACCGTACCCGCGCGGTGCTTGTCGTCTCGCCCAATAACCCCACGGGCTCGATAGTGAATCCGGCAGAGCTTGCGGCGCTGGCCGACCTGTGCGCGTTGCGCGGCCTGGCGTTGATTGGCGACGAGGTGTTTGCCGACTACCGGCACGATGGGCGCCCGTCTGGCGGGTCGGTGCTGCAGCAGTACCACGCGCTGGCGTTCGGGCTCGGCGGCCTGTCGAAGTCCGTGGGCCTTCCGCAGGTGAAGGTGGGCTGGATTGGCGTGAGCGGGCCAGACGCCGCAGTGGCCGAGGCGCTGGCCGGTCTCGAGATCGTCGCCGACACGTTTCTCTCGGTGTCGACGCCCGCGCAGGTGGCGCTGCCTCGGTTGCTGATG
>JANNEJ010000466.1:0-2777 GCA_031378585.1 Acidobacteriota bacterium
CGGCGGCGGCAGCTGAATCGGGTGTCCCGCGCGCAGGCTGGCAAAGCTCTGGCGGCCGGACGACGCGAGGAACCGCGCCTCCTCATCCGTTGCGGCCGCGACGACATTCACGCCCAGCATCACGTAGGGCGCGGCTAGCGGCGCCGACGGCTTGAAGCGCTCGCGATAGATGCCGATGGCATCAAACAGCATCGCAGGCGCGAAATGCGACGCGAAGGCGAATGGCAGTCCCAGGGCAGCGGCCACCTGCGCGCCGAACGTGCTCGAGCCCAGAATCCAAATGGGGATCGAGAGCCCTGCGCCAGGCACCGCCTGCACGGCCTGTCCTGGCTGCGGCGGCGCAAAGTACCCCATCAACTCCACGACGTCGTTGGGGAAGCCGTCGGGGTCGGCATTCAGTGTGCGTCTGAGCGCCATGGCTGCCGGCCGGTCCGTGCCCGGGGCACGCCCCAGGCCCAGGTCGATGCGTCCAGGGAACAGCGATTCGAGCGTGCCGAACTGTTCGGCTATCTGCAGCGGGGCATGATTGGGCAGCATGATGCCGCCTGCGCCAATGCGGATGCGCGACGTGCCCGCGCCCACGTGCCCGAGCAGTACCGCCGTGGCCGCGCTGGCAATGCCCGGCATGTTGTGATGTTCGGCCAGCCAGAAGCGTGTGTAGCCGAGCCGCTCGGCGTGCTGCGCCAGGTCGCGCGTGCGGCGAAACGCGTCGGTGGCGGTGGCGCCCTGAACGATGGGCGAGAGGTCGAGCACCGAGAGTGGAATCATTCACCTGGCACGATACACTGCCGTGCGCCCATGTCTCATCACCTTCGGATCGCGCGTCCGGTCACGCAGCTTGCCAGAACCCAGACGATGTACTGCCGCGGCCTCGGCATGCGCGTCATCGGGTCCTCCCAGGACCACGACGGATTCGACGGCGTGATGGTCGGCGCCACGGGCGCGACCTGCCATCTGGAATTCACCTGCCGACCAAGCCATTCGGTGGTGCCGACGCCGACGCCCGAAGATCTCCTGGTCTTCTACGTCCCGACGCCTTCGGCCTGGAACGAGACTTGCGCAGACATGCTGGCGGCCGGGTTCACGCACGTGGCGTCGGCCAACCCCTACTGGGACGTTCGTGGCCGCACGTTCGAAGATCCTGACGGCTACCGGGTCGTGCTGGAGAACGCTGCCTGGGCTGGGGGCGGGACGAGCGACCCGGCGTCGTGACCGCACACCCCAACGACGTCCTCACGTCGCTGCCACGCCAGGCCCGTTTCATTGGCGACGGCGTCCGTCGCGCCGATCACGGCCGTGGAGCATTGCCTGGCGCCGTGAACACCACCTTCCCCGCGAACACGGTCGTGACCACGGCCTGCTAATGTTTCCTTAGTAAGCATTAGCAGGGTCTGGAGGTGACA
The DNA here is from genome assembly GCA_031378585.1 of Acidobacteriota bacterium. Classification (GTDB taxonomy): domain Bacteria; phylum Acidobacteriota; class Vicinamibacteria; order Vicinamibacterales; family UBA2999; genus CADEFD01. The sequence continues at coordinate 1,404 of JANNEJ010000466.1, forward strand.
GCCAGCGCCTCGTCCAGCACCGCGTTGAGGAGGAAAGCGCCCCTGGCGCGAGGGCAATGTGAGGGGCCGGCTGTAGTGGCCCCTTGGGTGCGAGTCAAGCCGATGGGGGACGCGCCGTCAGTATCGTACGCGGAGCGCGGCCGCAAACGCGTGCGCGCTGATGAGTTGGCGACAGGGTGACCGCAGGGCGTCGAGCGGTCGGCGCCGCGGCGAGGTAGATGGTCCGGTTGTGCCGCAGGTCAATGCACGAACCGATTGCTGCGCCAATCGCCCCGAACACCGGTCCCCCTAGAAACGTCGCCCCCAGACACTGGCCGTTGCCCTGATTGGCGGTATTACAGGCCGCCCACACTATTGAGGTGTAGCCAGCGAGCCCCCCGAGGGCCGCACCCTCGATCCGGGAGTCCACCCGCACGACGCTCGTCACTTCGGCTTCGGTGAAGGTTCGCCGCTTGCTGTTGCGTCTAAGCCAGCGTCTCCGCTCCGACGTTACCAGCAATGACGAGGTCACGACCTCCAGCTCCGCGTTCGTCCGCACGCCCTGCTCGTCGAGCACGATGAGTCTGTCTCCGGGGCGCACCAGGCGCCGAAGGTCGCTGAACGAGGCCGCCGGCGCCTGCGCCTGAGCCTCCCCGGCTGCCGAGACCAGCAGCACTGCCGACAGGCAGGCGACGAGGTGCGCGGTCGCGGGGAAACACCGGTGCGTGGCGTCCATGGCGGGCATCATGCGCGACAACCTGAGCGTGATGGTAGAGGCGATACGGTAAGGAGATGCAGCACGCCTTTCACGTGCCGCGGCCGCGCCGGCGGCGCCGGCCGCCGCCGATGCCAAGACGCGCGCCGAGGCGCGGCCGCACGCGAAGCACAACGCATCGCCGCGCTGTGGCGGACGATAGCAACATTAGCAGGGTCTGAGGGTGACAGAATCCTCGTTATCAGACCCTAGCCCCACTCCCTGGGCGGATCTTCCGCCTTGCCACAGCGGATCTTCCGCCTGGCCACAGCGGTCTTTCTCCAGACGCCGGCGGAGCAACTTGCGAATCGGCCCAGGCGTCCCAGCCGGCAGCGTCGCCCAATCCGGCTCACGCGTCAGCACGGCGGCGATCGTGTCTGACACCGTCGCACCCGTAAACAGTCGCTGGCCGGTCAGCATCTCGTAGAGGACGACTCCGAACGCCCATACGTCGGCGCGCTTGTCCACGGCGGTCCCGCGCGCCTGCTCCGGCGCCATGTACGCGGCGGTCCCGAGAATCATCCCCGCCTGCGTCATCGCGGGCGACATGATGGTGGGCGAGTTCATCGCCTCGGGGCTCGACGCGGCGGCCGGTTCGAGCGCTTTGGCGAGACCGAAGTCCAAGACCTTCACCGTGCCAT
>JANNEJ010000467.1:0-1592 GCA_031378585.1 Acidobacteriota bacterium
GAACGTGTTGTCGAGTTGCCCGGTCTGGCGGAAGGCATCGATGACGCGACCGACTTCGTGGTCGGTCTGCGCCATGAATCCGGCGAACACCTCCATCAGTCGCGCCGCCACCTTCTTCTCATCCGCCGTCAGGGACTCCCAGGCTGGAATCTCCGGCGGTCGCGGCGTCAGTACCGTGTCGGCCGGAATGACCCCGAGCTGTTTCTGTGGTTCGAAGACGACGGTGCGATACGCGTCCCACCCCAGGTCGACGCGGCCCTTGAACGACTCTATCCAACGCGAAGGCGCCTGGAGCGGCGCATGGACTCCGCCAGGTGCGAGGTACATGAACAGCGGGCGGTCCGGGGCCACGCCTTTCTGGCGGAAGATCCACGCGCGTGCGTGCTCGGCGAGGTCCTCGGTGAGCGTGTAGTCACCGTCGCGTCCCGGGGGCGGGCGCAGTCGGGTGGGGCTGATGCCTTCGCGCAGGTCCGGATACCACTGGTCGGTCTCGCCGCCGATGAACCCGTAGTAGTAGTCGAAGCCCTGACTGGTCGGCCAGTGATCGAATGGCCCGGCGGGCGTCGCCTCGGGATCGGGGATGAGGTGCCACTTGCCGATGGCGGCCGTCGCGTAGCCGTGCTGCCGCAGGATCTCCGGCAGCATCGCGGCCGTCCTCGGTATCGAACCGGTGTAGCCGGGTTCGTCGGTAGACCACTGGGTGATTGAGCCCATCCCGACCGCGTGATTGTTGCGGCCGGTCAGGAGCGCCGCCCGACTGGGTGAGCACAACGACGTGACGTGGAAGCGCGTGTAGCGCAGGCCGCCAGCGGCAAGGGCATCGAGCGTCGGCGTCGGAATCGGCGCCCCGAACGTACTGGTCTGGCCGTAGCCGCCGTCGTCGAGCAGCACGACGAGCACGTTGGGCGCACCTGGTGGCGCGGTCTGATCCCACGTCGCCGCTGCAGATCCGAAGACGACCAAAGCGCTGACGGCAATCGTACGCACCCGGCGACGAACCTGCTGAGACAACGGCACCCTCCGTGAGGACACGCGGCCCTCCTACTCTCCGTCTGCCGCGCGCGCCCTCCACTCGTCGTCAAAGCGCTCGCGGGTCACAAACGACTTCTGCGTGCCGACGCCGGTTGTCGACAGCGCCGCGTAGAGATTGGCACGGGCGATGGCGTCGCGCTCGGCCAACCCCTCGCCGAGGAATACCGCGAAGCTGCCGACGAAGGCATCTCCCGCGCCGGTCGTGTCCTTGGTGGCGACCCGATAGGGCGGCACGTGCGTCACGCCGTCGGCGCTGGCCAGGAGCGCGCCCTTCTCGCCGAGTGTGATGATCACTCGCTGCAGCCCCTGCGCGACCATGTATCTGGCACAGGCCGTGGCGTCGTCGATCGACCGCACCGGCATGCCGGAGATCCCTTCGGCCTCGGTTTCGTTGGGCACGAAGTAGTCGACGCCGGCCAGCGCGCTGAGATCAAAGGGCTGAGCCGGCGCCGGATTGACGATGCACCGGATGCCGTGTTCGCGGGCGAACCGCACGGTGTAGAACACGGTCTCGAGCGGAATCTCGAACTGCAACACGATGCAGTCAGCGGCCTCGAGCA
>JANNEJ010000522.1:0-4121 GCA_031378585.1 Acidobacteriota bacterium
ACTTCGAGCAGTCACCGGTGATCGCCAGGCCGTCGCCGCCGCCGGCCCGAATCAGGCCAAGTGTCTCCTCGAGCTGCTCGCGGCGGCGACCAGTCACCACCACCTTCGCGCCGTCGCGCCCGAATGCGATGGCTGTCGTGCGGCCGATGCCACTGCTGGCGCCCGTCACGAGCGCCACGCGTCCTTCGAATCGCTTCGCCATGTCTCTCCTCCGTCGGATCCGAGCCATCGAGACGTTACATCAAGTGCCTGCGGCACGCTGCACATGGGCGAACCAGCACCGCCAGGCGGCGCAGGGGCCCTCTGGCGTCGGAACGAGCGGCGCATCGCGTCATGTGCAAAATCCCTCTGCTACACTCGGCTGATTCCGGAGGTCCGACCGATGTTTCGTCCGAGCACACTTCTTCGTCCATCCGTGTCCGCCAGTCTGGTTGCGCTGGCTGTGGCCGGGGTTGCCACGATGCCGGCCGTGTCGGTCCGCGCGCAGGGCCAACCGCCCGCGCAGGCGCAGCCCCTGCCTCCGGCTTCGCCGGCCGAGGCCGTGCTCGGCACCTACAAGTGGCGCAGCATTGGCCCGAACCGCGGCGGACGCTCCATCGCCGTCTCGGGCGTGAAAGGACGGCCGAAGGAGGCCTACTTCGGCGCGGTGGGCGGCGGATTGTGGAAGACGACCGATGCCGGCAACAACTGGGCGGCGGTCACCGACGGTCTGCTCGCGAGTTCGTCGGTGGGTGCCGTGGCGGTGGCCGAGTCGAACCCCTACGTCGTCTACATCGGCATGGGCGAGTCGTGCATCCGCGGCAACATCATGCCGGGCGACGGCGTCTACAAGTCGGCCGACGCGGGTCAGACGTGGACCCACGTGGGCTTCAAGAACGTCGAGGCCATCTCGAAGATCCGCATCCATCCCACCAACCCCGACATCGTCTATGTTGCCGCCTTCGGCTTGTACCACGGGCCGAGTGACGAGCGTGGCGTGTTCAAGAGCAGCGACGGCGGCAAGACGTGGAAGAAGGTGCTGTTCCGTGACGGCAAGACCGGCGCCGTGGATCTCTCTATTGACCGAAAGAACCCGAACGTGATGTACGCGTCGCTGTGGGAGGCGTACCGCATGGAGTATCAGATGTCGAGCGGCGGGCCCGGCAGCGGACTCTTCAAGTCCACCGACGGCGGCGACACCTGGGTGGAGATCACGCGCAACCCCGGCCTGCCGTCAGGCATGGTGGGCCGGATCGGCGTGAGCGTATCGGGCGCTGACGGCAGCCGCGTCTACGCGCTGGTCGAGCACGAGAACGGCGGGCTGTTCGTGTCCGACGACGCCGGCGCGAGCTGGAAGCTGATGAACGCCTCGCGCAGCGTGCGCCAGCGCGCGTTCTACTACACGCACGTCTTTGCCGACCCCGTCAACAGAGACGTCGTCTACATGCAGAACACGTCGCTCTTCCGATCGACGGATGCGGGCAAGACGCTTGTGTCGATGGGTAACGGCACGCACGGCGACCACCACGACCTGTGGATCGATCCCGACGACTCCGAACACGTGCTGGACGGCAACGACGGCGGCGGCGCCATCACATTCAACGCCGCGGCGGCTGCCCGCCAGGTCACCTGGACCGACCAGGACTTCCCGACCGCGCAGTTCTATCACGTGGTCACTACGGCGCACTTGCCGTTTCATGTGTGTGGCTCGCAGCAGGACAACTCGAGCCTGTGCGTGCCGAGCGACACCGGCCTGGGCGGCGGCTTCGGTCGCATTCCCCCGGTGGCGCCGTACGAGGCCGGCGGCGGCGAGCCGGGCTACATCGCGCCGCATCCAGGCAACTCCGATCTCTACTTTGCCGGCACCAACAACGGCGGCTTCTTGACGCGATACAACAAGCGCACGGGTGAACTGAAAGAAGTGGGCGCGTATCCCCGCTTCTTCTCGGGCGAGCCGTCGAAAGACGTGAAGGAACGGTGGCAGTGGACCTATCCGATCATCTTCGCGCACGCCGATCCGAATGTGCTGTACACGACGTCGCAGCGGGTCTGGAAGTCGACCAACGGCGGCGACACCTGGGACGCCATCAGCGGTGACCTGACGCGCCACGACCCCAAGACGATGCAAGACTCGGGCGGCCCGATCACCCACGACATGAACAGCCCGGAGATCTACGCGACGGTGTTCTCGCTGGCGCCCGGCAAGAAGGACGTGAACCTGATCTGGGCTGGCTCCGATGACGGCATCGTGCAGGTCACGCGCGACGGCGGCAAGGTATGGACGAACGTGACCCCGACCGGCATGCCCGATCTGGGCCGCGTGAGTCAGCTGGACGGATCGTCGTTTGACAACGGCACCGCCTACATGGCGGTGAAGAAGATGCTGCTCGGCGACCAGTCGCCGTACCTTTTCCGCACGCGCGACTACGGTAGGGCGTGGACGAAGATCGTCACGGGCATTCCGGCCAACGACTACGTCCACACCGTGCGCGAGGATCCCGCGCGCAAGGGCCTGCTCTACGCCGGCACGCAGCACGGCGCGTATGTGTCGTTTGACGACGGCGATCACTGGCAGAAGTTCAGCAACGGCCTGCCCGACGTGCCGGTCACCGACCTGTGGGTCGACGGCACGTCGCTGGCCATCGCGACGCACGGGCGCAGCTTCTACGTGATGGACAACCTCACCACGCTGCGCCAGTTCTCGGGCAGCCTCGGCGACGTCACCCTGTTTGCGCCGCCCCAGACCATCCGCGGTCTCGACCGCGTGCTCATCGACTACTACCTGAAGGCGCAGCCGAAGAGCCTCGCGCTCGATATCCTCGACGGCAAGGGCCAGACGGTACGTTCGTTTTCGGGTCTGCCGCCGCGCCCGGCCGGCCAAGCGGCGGGCGACGATGACGAAGACGGCCCGCGCGGACCACAGCGAACCGTGCCGATGGCGGCCGGCATGAATCGGGCAACCTGGGACCTGTCGTCTCAGCCCATCGCCTCGTTCCCCGGCATGATCCTCTGGGGCGCGACCCAGAACGGCCCGGCCGTCTTGCCCGGCGGGTATCAGGTGCGGCTGACGGCTGACGGCGTCACGCAGACCCAGCCGCTCACCATCGCCAAGCACCCGCTGCGCAACATCAGCGATGCCGACCTGCAGTATCAGTGGGACCTCGCCCTGCGGATCCGCAACAAGGTTGACGAAGCCAACCTGGCGGTAACGAACATCCGCCGCATCAAGACCGAGGCTGCGGAGAAGACGAAGGGCGCGCCCAAGGAAGTGATCGCGGCCGCGGAGACACTGGCGACGAACCTGACCGCTGTGGAGGTGGACCTCTACCAGGTGAAGAACCAGAGCGGGCAGGACCCGCTGAACTTTCCGATCAAGACCAATAACCGGCTTGCGTCGTTGTTGCGGGTGGCTATTACCGGCGAGGGCCGGCCAACCGGCAACGTCGGGCCGATCTTCGACGAGCTGGTGGCGGAACTGAAGGCCGAGCAAGACCGGCTCGACAAGACGCTCGCCACGGATCTCGTCACCCTGAACCGCATGCTGACGCGCATCAAGAAGGCGCCGATCAGCGACAAGTAGTGCCGGCACGTCGGAACGCGCCGCAGACCCTATAATCACTCCGTGCCGGTCGGATCCGCGTTTCACGCACGCACGTTGCCGCTGGCCGGAAGCCTCAGCTTCCGCGACTGGGCGGGGTTCTATGCCGTAAGCGCCTACGAGGCGCATCACGAGCATGAGTACAACGCCATCAGGAATGGCTGCGCGCTCATCGACATCTCGCCGCTCTACAAGTACCGGATCACGGGCAAGGACGCCACTCGTCTCGTCGACCGCATCATCACGCGCAACGCGCAGAAGATGCAGGTCGGGCAGGTCTACTACACCCCTTGGTGCGACGAACACGGCAAGGTCATCGACGACGGCACCGTGTCGAGGTTGAGCGAGGACACGTATCGCTGGACCGCGGCGGACCCGAGCATCCGGTGGTTCCACCAGAATGCGCGCGGGCTCGACGTAACGATCGAGGACATCTCGGAGGAGACCGCCGCGCTTGCGCTGCAGGGGCCGACGTCGGGCGGATTGCTCATGAAGGCCGCCGAGGCGGACGTCGAGAACCTGAAGTACTTCCGCGTCACGAGCG
>JANNEJ010000529.1:0-4221 GCA_031378585.1 Acidobacteriota bacterium
CCCGCGGGTTGGCAGCAGCGCACGACGCGGCCGGCTCGTCCTGGGGCGTCACACACGCCGTCGACACCATCAGTCGCTCGATCTCTGGGTGCGTCGGCAGGTGAACACCGAGTTTCGCGCCGAGCCAGCCCGCCACGTGGAACTCGAATGCGGCCGAGGCCGACGGCGCCAGCAGTCCTACTCGTGACACATGCCTCCGCACGTCGTCCGGGAGGCGGTTCACCAGGAACGGCGCCACGTCGGCCCCAAATGAGTAGCCGATCACGACCACGCGCGGGCGATGCCACGCGGCCGTGTAGTGACCGACGATGCGCGCCAGATCCGCCGACGCGCGCTCTGGCGTGCGCGGCGTCCAGTAGTAGGTCAGGCTGCTCCAGCCCACGACGGGGATGCCGCGCGCGGCCAGGTTCGCCGCAACGGCTTTGTCCAGTTCGGCCCAGCCGCCGTCGCCGGTGAGGATGACGGCCATCGTGTCCGTCACTCCAGGTGCGGTGGCAAATACCTCGGCCAGTTTCAGGTCTGCAACCTGCGGCGCCGTAGCCACTGGCATGTTCATCGTGGACGTCGCGCGCACGATCTCCCGGTAGGACTGGACGTACTGCGGCTCCCAGTTGGCCGTCACGCCGAAACCGTGCCCCACTTTCGGCAGCGCCACGAGGGTGGCGTTCCCGGTCGACGCCACGAACCCTCGGGTCTGGGCCGCCGCGCACACCTGATCCTGCTCGCCGTGCAGCACCATCCACGGCACGGTCGATCCGGCATACGGCGCCATGTCGTAGCCGACGCCTTTCGCCTTCTTCGTCGTACGCAGGCCGCGCATGTGACAGAACGGCGTGCGCACCTCCAGATCCGGGCAGAAGCCGAGACTGAGACCTCCGGCAAACGTCTCGGACGGTGCGGCTGCGATGGTGGCGTAGACCAGGCTTGCACCGGAGGAGTATCCGACCACGATCGGCCGAATGTACGCCGGCAGTTCCAGACGCGCCTGCACGGCACGCGAGAGTTCCTCGAGCGCACCTGCGGGATACGCACAGGTCTTCGAGGCCTCGAGGTTCTTCGTAAAGTCACGGACGTCGATGCCGATGACGAGCGCGCCCTCGGCCCTGAGGCGCTCGGCCATGGGAACCACGCCCAGGTTCCAGCCGCCGTCCCCAGAGAGGAACAACACGACCTGCTGCGGCGAGCCCTGTGGCAGATAGGCCGTCACCGTCCCGAATCCAGGTACGCGCATCACCCGGCCGGGCGATTCAGCGGCGGCGGGATGCGCGGACGCGACCACTGCGGCCAGCGCCACGACGAGCGCCAGTTCGCGCAACAGCCGCGGGCGGCCGTGTGGCGTCACAATGTGGCTCCGCTCGTCACGGCGGGTCGGGTGCTCGGCGCCGGCGCATAGGCGCGGTCGAGCACGGCCAGCACGACCACCGTGCGGTCGTCGTCCCAGTCGGCCACTCCGTCTGGACCCGTGCCGCGCAGGGCTGCGGCCATGAGTGACTCGCACACATCGAGTGCCGATCCCGGGGCGGCTTCGCCCGTGCGCATGATGTCCTCGATGCCCTCTGACGCGTCATCGCCAAGCGCCTCGGTGACGCCGTCGCTGACAAGCACGCACACATCGCCGGGCCCGATGGCCACGGTGCGCGCGTAGTAGACGGACCCGGGCAGAAGAGCGGCCGGCGGGCCGAGCGACTCGAGGGATCGTGTGCCCGTGGGGCCAACGACGATGCCCGTCGGGTGCGCCGCATTGGCGTACTCCAGCGTGCCGGCCTCGACATCCACGAGCGCCACGATCCCCGTGAGGTACGGTGTGCCCAGCCACTGCTCGTGCAACGCGTCGGACAGCCGCGTGAGCACCTGAGCCGGCCCCTGGTCGGGCCGCGCGAGGGCGCGAAACGCGGCGCGCAGGCTGGACAGGGCCATCGCCGCAGGAATGCCCTTCCCGGACACGTCGGCCACCAGCAGCATCGTGCGTCCGTCCACGAACGGCACGAGGTCGTAGAAGTCGCCGCCGATCTGACCGGCCGACCGCAGGGCCGCCGCCCACTCCACCTGGCCATCGCCCGCAGGCAGCACCGGCAGGAGCCGGCGTTGGAGGTCGGCCGCCAGCGCCAACTGGGTGTTGAGCACGAGCTCGGCCCGCTCGCGGTCCAACAGGGCCTGACGTGTCGCACTGAGGTGGCGCCACAGGTAGACGGCGGATCCGAAGGCCGCCGCCAGCAGCACGTCGCTGATCCACGCCAGTTCGATCTCGGTCGGACTGAACGTGCGAATCAGCACGACTTCGGCAACGCCGGCCACGAGATAGGCCACGACGGCCGCCGCAACGCTCTCGGCGACGATGCGCCAGGTGCCGAGCGTGTGCGTGGGGGGGCGTTCAGTCACGGCGAGCACCTCACTTCAGCAGGATGTTCCGGTAGCCGCCGGCGATGAGCGCCGAGGTGTCGGCGAGGACCCGTGGAAGCCGCAGGCCCCCGGGGTACGCGAGATAGCGCGGTTCCCACACGGGGTCGAACTTGTTCTTGAACGCGCGCAGCCCTTGGAAGCTGTAGACCGCGTCGCCGTGCTCGTAGATGAGGGCGCCGAGCCGGTTCCACAACGAGGCCAGCGGCGACTCCTCGAATCCCGAGAGCGGCGCCATGCCAAGGGCGAACCGCTGGTAGCCCTCGGACTTGCCCCACACCATCAGGTGCACGAGCAGCGCTTCCATCACGCCCTTCGGGGCGGATTCCGCGTACCGCATGAGGTCGAGTGACAGCTCGGCGCGATCGCTGCCGCGCCAGATGTTGCTGAAGGCCACGACCCGGCCCTCGCGCTCCACGACGGCCACGGGGAATCGCCGCAGATAGGGCTCGTCGAAGAACCCAAGCGAGAATCCCTTCTCGGACCCGGCCTTGTGGCGCAGCCAGTCGTCGGAGACGGCGCGTAGCTGCGGCATGAGCGCGGCCACCTCCTGGACGGGCACCACTCGGAACGCACCGCCGTCTTTCTCGAGCCGGCGCACGGCCTGCCGGAACTTGGCGCCCCGGCCGCCGTCGAGTGAGAACGTCGTCAGGTCCACCTTCGCCTCTTCGCCGAGCTTCACGAACGTGAGGCCGAAATCGGCGTAGCGGTGCATCTGCGCCGGCCCGATTTCGTAGAAGACCGGCACGCCGCCGAAGTCGTCGCACCGCTCCAGAAACGCGCGGATCAGCCCGGGCACCGCCTCGTCGGGCCCGACCGGGTCGCCCATTGCCACCCACGTGCGTCCCTGCACGCCGTACATCACGAAGCCGTCGCGCGTGTCGGTGAAGAGCAGCGCCTTGTCCTGCAGGAACACGAGATTGGGCGCGGTGGCTGGCTGGCGCGCGATCACGCCTGCCGCCTCCGCCAGTTCCGCGTCCGTCGGCGACACGACGTCGTGCGGGGCAGGCCGCAGCAGCCGGGCGATGCCCACGAGCATCACGGCCACCGAGGCGCCCACCGACGCGCGCAGGAACCGCGACGCTTCACCGTGCACCTCGAACTGCCACCAGAGCTCGCGGGAGTAGTCCACGTGCTTGAACGCGAAGAAACCCAGCCACACCGACGCCGCCAGGGCACCCGCGAGCGCGGCCAGCCAGGGTGCCGAGAACCGCGTATCGAAGAACGCCGCGCGGCGATCGAAGGCTGGTCGCGCGCGGCGCAACGCCAGCAGCACGAGTAGCAGCAGCGTCGCCTCCTCGATGTCGAAGCCCTTGAGCAGCGAGGTCACCATGCCGGCCGCGATGAGCGCCGACGACAGGTAGTAAGCCGCATCGAGGCGGCGGGCCAGCCCCTGCGACAGGAGCAGCAGCGCGGCGCCGGCGATGCTGCCCATGAAGTGGGAGGCTTCGACCACGCCCAGAGGGATCACCCGGTCGATGAGGTCCAGCCGCCCCGGAACGGCGGGCGTGGCGCCCGACCATAGGAGTACGACGCCGGACAAAAAGGTGAAGGCCGCCAGCACACGAGGCGTAAGCTCTTCCGTGAGGGCGCCCAGCCAGGCACCGGCGCGCGCGACGTGCGCGCGGCGCTGACGGGCTTCGTCCACCACGAGCGCGACCAGCGCCACGGTCAGCGGCACGAGGTAATAGACGACCCGATAGACGACGAGTGCGGGCAGGAGCTGACCAGACGCGATGAAAGGCTTCAGCAGCAGCACCATGAGACCTTCGAACACGCCGACGCCGCCGGGCACGTGGCTCGCCATGCCGAGCAGCACGTACC
>JANNEJ010000408.1:0-3292 GCA_031378585.1 Acidobacteriota bacterium
CGCCGGTCAGGGCTTGGGCGTCGTCGGGGCGCCGCGCGTGCGATACCAGCCGCGCGCCGCCACCTGCACTCCGGGGCGCTGGGTCTTCACCTCGATCGATCGGTTTCGGTGATTCGCATCCGGATTGGACGCGTAGTAGCCGAGGATGTAGTAATCGCTGGTCTCGGCGTCGATGCGCCCGAGCGCGTCGTCATACCGGTTGTCGTTGATGACCGCGAACCCGCCCGTAGCATCGGCCAGCACCCGGAGGCTGCTTTGCGTCTTGCCGATATGGGTGCGCATCTCGTGGATGTCGACGTTCTGTTCCCGACTGGTCGTGCCCACCCCGCCGCGCGGATCGAGCGTATAGATGACGGCGTTCACGCGGTTTGCCGCGCCGGTCACTGCCGCCAGCTCCGAGGCCAGGTCACTGTCGGCAAACGTGTTGTGCTGTTGCTCGAGCTGCAGGAAGCGATCGCCTCGTTCCGGATCGGCAATCGGGGTACCGTAGCGGCCGCCAAACACCTGGTCGGTGCCCGTGCGGCCTCCGGGAAACGGATCGAAGTCGTAGCCGTTGGTGACCAGCAGCAGGACCTTGCGCCGGTTGCCCATGCGCTCGAGGTTGCCAATCAGCTCGTAGGCCGTCTTGAAGGCCACGTGCGCGTTGTAGCGCAGCCCCTGCGGACCCTGAGAGCCGTCACGCGCATCCATGATGTCGCGGTACGACATCCCGTGGCCGCCGACGCGGCTGATTGCCTCTTCGAGCAGGCGCTTGTCGTACGACACCGGAATCTCGATTGATGACGGCCCGGTACTGAACATCGCCAGCATGTCGCCCGGGTGGAACAGCTTGCCTACGACCTTCTTCAGCAACTGCCGGACCAGCGGCGTTTCCGTCGCCGTGAAGTGCAGGTCGTCGACGATGAGCACGAAGATGCGCCCGGCGGCGTCGGCGGCGGGCCTGGCGCGCGGCAAGATGATGCCTTCGGCAGAGTTGTCGACGGGAGGGCTCAGCACGTTGAACACGCGCCCCCCGTGCACCATCACGAGCGATGCGAGCTGCTGGGGCGAACCGTCTTCGAAAATCTGGAAGTCGTCCTTGCCGAGGTCTGGAACGAACTGCCCATTCTGCAGCCGCGGAATCACGTCGAGCGTCACCAGGTCGACGTTGACGCGGAAGTTCGGCTGCGGCGTCTGGGCACCGACCCCTTGGGGGCTCCCTCCCTGTGCCGACACCAGGGCCAGGTGCATGGTCAATGCGGCCAAAGCCACGGCCGAGGTCCTCAGGAAGGTCCGCATAGACCGTGAATTATAGCGCAGGCTCTCGACCTGCCAGTGGTTGCCCGGAGGCCAAAAACATCCAGATTCCCGGATTCGGGGGCAGGTCGGCCTTGGATTTGCGCCGGTCAAGACCGGCATGCGCTTGCGGGATTGGCCAGATTCCCTTACGATTTGGACGCTTTCGTGCGCGTCGCTCCCTGGCTCCTCCACTTTCATGCTTGGCACGACTGGTGGATCAGGGTACGGGACGTCCCGCGCGATTGCGCGCTCACGTGAACGGTTACGGGATGGCGTGAGTGTTTAGGGACTATTAACGAGAGGTGACAATGAAGACCCTGCGGCAACTACTGGTTGTTGGCCTGATGGTGGCGATGACCGGAAGCTTCGCGGCAGCCCAGACGTTTACGGGCGGCTTGCGCGGTGCGGTGAAGGACGCAAACGGAGTGATTCCGGGCGTCACGGTAGAACTGATCAACGAGGCGACTGGCGCGTCGCGCGACGCCGTGTCGAACGAGGCGGGCGAGTACAACTTTACGGCCGTGCCCCCAGGCGTCTATACGATCAAGGGCACGCTGACCGGCTTCAAGACCTACGAGAACAAGTCGATACGCGTCGCGGCCCAGCAGTTCATCACGATCGACGTGACGCTGGAAGTCGGCACGCTGCAGGAAACCATCACCGTGACCGGCGCGGCGCCAGTCATCGACACGTCCAACGCCACGGGCGGCGGCGTCATCAGCACCGAGCAGATGGCGGCTCTCCCAAGTGGCGGCCGTTCGGCCTTCCTCTTCGCCGTCACGCTGCCCACCGTCGTGGCCTCGGGCGACCCCCAGTTCAACCGCCAGCAGGACCAGACCAATGCCTCGGCGCTGTCACTCGGCGGCGGCACGCGTCGCGGCAACAACTACCTGGTCGACGGTGTGCCGGTGACCGACGTCCGCAACCGTGCCTCGGCCAACCCCACCATCGAAGCGATCGATGACGTGGCCGTGCAGGTGCACAATTACGACGCCGAAACGGGCCGTACCGGCGGCGGCACGTTCAACGTGGCGACGCGCTCGGGCACCAACGCGTGGCGTGGCAGCGTCTTCTACCAGAACCGGCCGCGCTGGGGCTCGGCCAACAACTTCTTCTCGAAGAAGGGCGGCGTGCCGCTGCCGAACACCTACTACCACCTGGGTGGTGGCGGCTTCGGCGGCCCGATCCTGAAGAACCGCACGTTCTTCTGGGTAGCCGGCGAAGGCTACGGCTCCAATTCCACCCGCGGCGACAACATTCGCCTGCCCACCGCGCTCGAGAAGACCGGTAATTTCTCGCAGACGCGCGACGCGAGCGGCAACCTGGTCGTCATCTACGATCCGCTGACCGGCGACGCGAGCGGCAACGGCCGCACGCCGTTCCCAGGCAACGTCATCCCCGCCAGCCGCCTCAATCCGGTGGCGCGCAACATGCTGAGCTTCCTCAAGGATCCCTCCAGCAACATCAGCAATGGCCTGGCGAACAATCCGAGCACGGCCGAAATCGTCGACCGCGCGCAGATGTACACCGGCAAGCTGGACCACCGCTTCAGCGACATGGTGTCGCTCAGCGGCTTCTACCTCTACAACACGACCGACGAGCCGTGTGCCAACTACCTCGAGCCCGGCTTGAGCGGCGCCAACCGGTTCATCGACAACGGCGACTACCTGCTCAAGCGCCGCGTGCATGTGCTGGCGCTCAACAACACCTGGCTGCCGAGCAGCAACACGGTGGTGACGCTGCGCTACGGCCTCACGCAGTTCCGCGACGACGACACCCTGTCGATCGATTTCGATCCGGGCTCGCTCGGGTTCGCTCCGGCCTTCAGCAGCGCGATCCAGACGCAGAAGTTCCCGCGCGTCAACATCACCGACTACTACGCGCTCGGCGCTATCGACCCGGCCGACCGTAACCTGTACTCGTGGAGCGCGAATGCCACGGCCTCGCGGCTGCTGGGGCGCCACACCGTGAAGGCGGGCTTCGACTTCCGCACGCTCGGCATCGACACCCAATC
>JANNEJ010000660.1:0-9313 GCA_031378585.1 Acidobacteriota bacterium
GTACCGCGCCCCCGCAGCGACGCGCGAATCGTGGCCAGCCCCCCGTCGTTGTAGAGCCAGTGGTTGCCCTCGGTGGTGAAGGCATCCGGACCGTTGTCGATGTCGAGCAGCACGGCATCGAAGCGGCCACGCGAGGCGCGCAACACGGCGTTCACGTCGTCCACCTCGACCCGCACCCGCTGGTCGCGCAGTGGATGTTGCGCCAGTGGACCGAGCGGACCGCGGTTCCAGTCGACCACGCCGGCCACCAGTTCGGCCAACACCACCGTCGCGTTCCGCGGCAGCAGGTCGAGCGTGGCACGCAGGGTGAAGCCCATGCCCAGACCGCCCACGAGCACGCTCGGCGCCGGCAGCAGGCGCGCTTCGGCGCAGCCGAGCGACGCCATGGCTTCTTCGGAGCCGTGCATGCGGCTCGACATCAGCGCCTTGCCGCTGGCCAGGATCACGTACTCCCCCGACCGCAACATCAGTGTCATCTCGTCGCCGGCGGGTGTTTCCGTCCGGCCGAGCAGTTCCCAGGGATTCATGCGGCCCTGCGAGCATATCTCACCCGCCGAGCGTGGCGCGCCAACCGACGCCACGCGGGCATGAGCGTGGTCGCGCTGAGTACGAGGCCGCCCAGGCTCAACGCGACGAGCACGGCATCCCAGAGCGGGCGCCGGTAGTACCAGAACGGGAAGTCGAGGCTATGGAGGCCGTGGTACAGCCAGCGGTTCCAGCGCGCCCCCCGGTCGACCCTGGTCATCGCGCCGAGCGCGGGGTCGAGATAGAGCCACGTGCCGTCCGGATCGTCGTAGCGCACGCGCAGCACAGGCAGAGGTCGCGCGTTGTGCTGGTCGTAGTAGTAGGCGTCGTACTCCTGGAGCCACGCCGCATCATCGACAGGCACCCCTGGCATTGCGGCCGTCGCGATCGCCCAGACGAGATCGTCCGTGAAGCGCGGCCTCGGAGCCTGCGTCGGCGCCAGCACCGGCACGATCACGTGCGCGGGTGGCGGCTCGACCTGATGCTCGTTGGCGCCGATCTCACGCGCGTAAGATGTGGGCGGCGGCGGCTCGTATGCGATCACGTAGGCCTGCCCCCGCACCTGACGGATATCGATCTGCTTGGCATGCCACAGCGGGGCGATGGTGGCGAGCGCCTGGCGCATCCGGTCGATGGTCACGAGGTCGAGATCAAGTGGCGAACCGGCGACGGCCCCTCGCTGCGCCTGGGTCGCGGGACGATTCCGCAGTGACGGGAACGGGCGTCCGAGCGACATGGCGCCACTGAAGGCCCAGGTGGCCGTCACGACGCCGAAGATCAGGCCTGCGTAGTGATGCCACTTCATCCACCCCGCGTAGGGCGAGTGCGACGTGCCGGCGCGCACGCGGTACTCGCGCCGCCTCACCCGCACGATGCCGACGATGAGACCGGTCAGCGTCATCAGCGCGCCGGCCACGGCCGCCCACCCCACGAGTTCGAGCCAGACCTGACCGTGGCGGCGAAGCGACGTGAAGTAGGTCCAGTGCAGCACGGCACTGGCGTAGCCGAGGACGCGGCCCCGACGATCGGTCTTCATCGTCGGCTCGGCGGTTTTCTCCGACACGTAGTAGTGCGTGCCGGCCGGATCCCCCACCGCAATTCGGTGGAGTGGCAGCGCTGCCTGTTGCAGGCCCGACAAGGTCCACTGGTCAGGAGTCGCCAGTCGTGCGTCGTATCGCACAGAGTCCGCGAACGCGGGCACCCACCGGCGCACAAGTGCCGTGGCGTGCTCGGCAGACGCGCCGGTCACGTGGTCGCCGGTGTCGGCGTACACCACCGCACCGCCGGCAAAGCGATAGATCGGCCGGCCGTCGTGGAACATCTCGACCCGGAACTCCTCGGGCCCCAGTCCGTTGCGACGCGCGGCATCAGCCGGGGAGACGGTCGCTGTCGACAGGTCGAGCGCAGGGACGTGGCTCAGACGCTCGCGGGTGGACAGATGCGGCATCCCCACATACATCATCGCGATGCCCGAGGTGAACCAGACGACGAACACGACGCCGAACCCCATTCCCATCCCCCTGTGCAGGTAGATGAGGCACGCCTTCCAGTTGCGCAGCTTTCGAGGGTTCATGGCGGCTGCCGGGTTCGCGCGGCCGATCTACTTCCCGGCTGGGCTCTTGAACACTTTCCCGCCCTTGACGACCGTCTCCACGTGCGCCAGCGCCGTGATGTCGTAGAGCGGATTGCCGTCGAGCACGATGATGTCGGCCAGCTTGCCAGACTCGATGGTCCCGAGGTCGCGCTGCTTGCCGAGGATGTTCGCGCCCACGCGTGTCAGCGCGGAAATCACCTTTATGGCCGGCATGCCCAGATCCACATGCACTTTGGCTTCGCGCCACAGCGCCTCGGTATGGAAGTTCATGGGCGTGCCAGAATCCGTGCCCATGCCGAGCACGGTGCCCGAGTCGGTGAACTGCGTGACGCCCTTGGCGCGGAAGATCATCTCTCTATCGGTGCGGCCGAAGTAGCCGAGCGCGCGCCAGTTCGCGAGCGAGCGCTGCACCTCGGCGTAGATCGCCGACGTCATGTCCTTCTTCAGTTGCGGGTCTTGCAGACGCTCCGGGAACGCGGCCGTGTCGGGATACACCCACGCCCGGTGCGCCGCCGTGATCACCACGGGCCGTCCCGCATTGACGATGTCGGTGATGAGCTGCGGGCTGTAGGGCGGCGCGGTGCCGGCCGATCCGGCGTGGCTCAGCACGTCGATGCCCATCTCGAGCGCGTTGCGCACGTCTTCTTCCGCATACACGTGCGCGTGCACCCGGATGTTGCGTTTGTGCGCCGTGTCGGCGATCGCCTTGTAGTCGTCGCGCGTCAGCCCCGAATGCGCCTTGATCACGTCGACGCCGGCCTCGATGAGCTTCTCCACTTCTGCGGCCGCCTGCGCGGTGCTGGTGACGGCGATGCCGCCGAACTGGTCGGTCATCCCGCCGCCCTGGCGGGTGATCCACGGGCCGCTCATCGACATGCGCGGGCCCGGCACGGCGCCCTTGGCGATGCGGTCGCGCACGTCGAGGCTCTCCTTGAGTGGCGCGCCAAGGTCCACGGCCGATGTGACGCCGGCGTTGAGGAGCTGCCTGGCGGCAATCTCCATCACGGTCGTCAGTGTGCCAGGACCCTGCCTGGCGATCCACGGGAACCACTCGCCGTAGTTGCCGTGACCGAGCAGAATGAGATGCCCGTGCAGCTCGACCATGCCTGGCATCATCGTGCGGCCGCTCGTGTCTACGATCTGGTAGTCGGGCGGAATCGTCATCTCGGCAGCCCGGCCGACCTTCACGATCCGCTCGCCGTCAATCAGGATGGCCGCATGGTGAATCGGCGGCGCCTCGTAGCCGTCGAGCAGCATGCCGCCGACGAGCGCCAGCTTCGTGGGCTTCGCCCCGGCCTGGCGGGCCTCGGGCGTCGACAGCGTCACCAGCAGTGCGGCGACAATGAGGGACAGCGACAAACGGGCGAACGCGCGCATGAACGGTGATCCTTCTCCGAAGTGGGGTCAGGCGTGCTCGTCGAGTCTACGGCACTCTGAACGCCAGCAGCACATTGCCCCTGGCGCCGCCGCCAAGATCGGAATAGCCCGACGTCACAAACAGCATGCCGCCCGCCACCACAGGACCGGCCGCGTTGATGCCGCCGCCAGTGGCAACCACGCCGTTCACGGTCGTGAAGGCGCGCGCCGTGTCAAACGACCAGATCGCCTTGCCGTCGGCCGTCGAGTAGGCGTAGACCGTGCCCGAGCTCGCCCCCATGAACACGACGCCCGGCATGACTGTGACCGGCGCTGCACCACCAACGGCCGGCGACGCGCGCCACACGGGCTCGCCGCTGGCAATCGACACCGCGGCCAGGCCCAGGCGGTCGTCGGTGCGAGTGACCGGCAGATACGCCAGCCGCGCGTCGGCCGCCGAGCCCCACATCATGCCGCCACCACCGTTCTCCCAGCCAAGACCCAGCTGGCGACTCCAGAGCACTTCGCCTTGCTTGTCCGGATCGAGGCCCCAGGCGTGACCGCTCTTCTGCCCGATCACGATGAAGGTCTTGCCGGTGACCAGCGTGCGCAGGATCGGCGCGTTGCCGAAGTCGAAGTCGGGCCCAAGGTCGTCGGGGCAGGTCTCCGACTTGTTGTCGGTCGGCACGGCGGGCCGATAGACGCCAGGGCAATCGCGCACGTAGTGGTCAAGCGCCATTACCTGCTTCACCCACTTGCGCGCGCCGGTGTCGAGGTCGTAGGCGATCACCGCGTCGGACGCGATGTCGGCCGGTTCGGTATAGCCGTTGCCCGTCGCCACGTAGACCAGACGCCGCTTCAGATCGACCGTCGGCGACGACCACACGCCAGCGCCGGCCGGCGCGTAGAGCTGCGTGCCCTTCGACGTCTTCTTCGTGGGCTTCGGCGCGTCGGCAATCGTGTACGACTTCCAGATGCGCTTGCCAGTCAGCGCGTCGTAGGCGGCCAGGCCGCCGCGAAACGTGCAGCATGGATAGCTGGGATGGCCGGCGCCCGATTCCTCGAGCGACGACAGCGGTACATACAGACGTCCGTCGGCCAGCTTCGGGGCACCGGTGACGCGCGCAATCGGGTGCGTGTCGAGCCGCTCCTTCCATACGAGCGCGCCGGTCTCGGCGTTGACCGCATAGACATTGGCGCGAATGTCAGCGAAATAGACGAGGGCGCGATGTTCCCCGGCACCGGGGCCGACCGCAGGCGCGGTGCGCACGCCGGCGCTGGCACGAAACGACCAGTGCACGCAGCCGGTCTTCGCGTCGAGCGCGTACACGAATCCTGTGTCGGCGCCCACGAACACGCGTCCGCCGACGACGGAGGGCTGGCCGTAGGCAGAGTTGCCCATCGGGAAGCCGAAGGCCCAGGTGAGCGTCAGCTTCGGCGTGTCGGCCGCCGTGAGTCCCGGCGTTGGCTGGAAGCGCGTATTCGAGCCGTCTGCGCCCCAGCCGTTCCACTCGGACCCGGTGAAGGGCGTGAACGGCGCGGGCGCCGTGCAGCGGTTCGGCATCTGCGCCGCGTCGCCGGCAGCAAATGCGCCAAGCGGGCGTCCGCCGACGTACACCGCCATCACCCGCTTTTGCCACTCCGTGAGGCCAGCGGCGTGCGACGCGTGCGGGCCGACGGTGATCTTGGCCAGCACCTCTTCGGGCGTACGCCGATTCAGCGCGTAGCGATCCGGGGCCTTGTCGGTCCCGTGGTCGTGGCACGAGGCGCATGTGGCCGTGAACGCGAAGATGCCGCCGTTGGTGCCCTGCGGGTACTGCAGGTCGCCCGTGGTCAGCGAAGGGGGCCTGGGCGTACACACGAAGTGCGGCAGCCACCCCAATGGCCACCACGACCACCAATAAATGCAAACGGCGATGGCCCATGGGTGTCTCTGGCCGCGCACGATATCACGGCTGTGCGAGGGAGGCACATGGCATGCCCCTGCGCGAGCAAGGCATGCCGGGCATGAATCCGAAGAAGCCGGTACAATTCCGCCCGCAGGGGAGGGTCTGAAGCGTGAACCACAAGTCAGCGTCGCTTGCGGCCGTGCTGGTCGCCGTGGTAACGGCCGCGGTGAGCACCCAGGTAGCGCCAGCGCGCGACTGGCCGGTCTACGGCGGCGATCCCGGCGGACGCAAGTACTCACCGCTGGTCAGCATCACGCCCGCGAACGTGGCGGGCCTGCGCACGGCCTGGGAGTGGAAGACGGGCGAGCAGCCGCACAAGGACCTCGGCACCTTCCCAGGCGCCTTCCAGAACACGCCCCTCATGATCGACAACGTGCTCTACGTGAGCACGCCCTATAACCGGGTGGCGGCGCTTGACGCCGACACCGGACGCGAGATCTGGACGTTCGATCCACGCGCCTACGACGACGGCCAGCCCGCCAGCGGCCAGGGCTTCGTGCACCGGGGTGTAGCGGCCTGGCGCGACCGCGGCGCCCTGCGCATCTTCCTCAACACACGCGCTCGCCTGATCAGCCTCGACGCAAAGACCGGCCGGCCCGTGACGTCGTTCGGCACGGGTGGTGAGATCGACCTGACCGAAGGCCTGCTCTGGCCAGTAAACAAGAAGCACTACGCCAATACCTCGCCGCCGGTCGTCTACAAGGACCTTGTGATTCTCGGCAGCGGAGTGGGCGATCGCCTGACGTATCGCAACGACCCGCCCGGCGACGTGCGTGCCTTCGATGCGCGCACCGGCAAGCCCGCCTGGGTTTTTCACACGATTCCGCAGCCCGGCGAGTTCGGCAACGAGACCTGGAAGGACGGCTCATATAAGTTCACCGGCCACACCAACGTGTGGGCGCCCATGACCCTCGACGCCGAGCGCGGCTTGCTCTACATGCCCGTGAGCACGCCAAGCAACGATTACTACGGCGGCCGTCGCCACGGCTCCAACCTGTACGGCGAGTCACTCGTGTGCCTCGACGCCGCGACCGGCAAGCGCAAGTGGCACTTTCAGATCGTGCACCACGGTCTGTGGGACTACGACCCGGCCTCGCCGCCGAACCTCGTCACGCTCAGGGTCAACGGCCGGCGCGTCGACGCGGTCGTGCAGCTCACTAAGCAAGGCTTCGCCTTCGTGTTCGATCGCGTCACCGGCAGGCCCGTGTGGCCGATCGAAGAACGCGACGTGCCACAAAGTGACGTGCCCGGCGAGCAGAGCTCGCCCACGCAACCCTTCCCCACAAGGCCCGCGCCGTTTGTGGAGCAGGGCGTCACGCTCGACGACGCATTCGACCTCACCCCCGAGTTGAAGGCCGAGGCCCAGGCCGAGATGAAGAAATTCAGGCTGGGACCGGTCTACACGCCCGGATCGCTGCAAGGCACAATCACGCGGCCCGGCGTGTGGGGCGGCGCCAACTGGGGCGGCGCGGCGTTCGATCCCGAGTCGGGCATGCTCTATCTGAAGACCGTCAACCTGGGCCACATCATCCGGATTGAGAAACGCGACCCGAACGCCCCGACGAACCGGCCCGGGGAGGTGGACGCGGACTACACCAATCGCGGCCTGCCCGGCTGGTTCATGGACGGCCTGCCCCTCACCAAGCCCCCATACTCGCGCGTCGTGGCGATGGACCTGAACGCCGGCACCATCTCGTGGCGCGAGCCCTTCGGCGACTATCCCGCCGTGCGTCAGCAACTCGAGACACTCGGCGTGGCCGCGCCGGAGCCGCTTGGCGCGCAGGGACCGGCGGGCCTCATCGTGACCAGGGGCGGGCTCATCTTCGTGGGTGGCGGCGACCGCGCGTTCCACGCGCTCGACAAGAAGACCGGCCGCGAGTTGTGGAGCGTCCCCACGCTCGAAACCACCGGCACGCCCATGACCTACGCCACCGCGTCGGGGCGACAGTTCGTGGTCGTGGCGACCGGGCGCGGCGCCGAAGCCACGCTCGTGGCCTATAGCCTCCCGCAGTAACGACCGCCACGACCGCCTCACGGCGACAGACCGAAGGTGCCCATGCCCACCCCAGCGCACGTCACGCCACTGGTTGCCAGTTCCATCGCGGACCTGCAACAGCGCCTGCTCGCGCAGCACTACGTTGCCGACTACGGCCTCGCGGTCTCGATCTTCCTGGCGCTGCGTCTGGGCCGTCCGCTCTTTCTCGAGGGCGAAGCAGGGGTCGGAAAGACGGCGCTGGCCAGCGCCGTCGCCATGGCGCTTGACACCGACCTGGTGCGGCTGCAGTGCTACGAGGGTCTCGACATCGCCCACGCCGTGTACGAGTGGGACTACGCCAGGCAGCTCATGGAGCTGCGCATGCTCGAAGCCACCGGCGGGCTCGATCGCACGGCCGCGCGGCGGGAGCTGTACAGCGACGCGTTCCTGCTCAAGCGACCGCTGCTGCAGGCCATCGACCCGGCGCGCTCGCGTCCGGCGGTGTTGCTCATCGACGAGATCGACCGGGCGGATGAGGAGTTCGAGGGCTACTTGCTCGAGCTGCTGTCGGAGTTCCAGATCACGATACCGGAGCTCGGCACGATCCGGGCGGTCGCACCGCCGCTCGTCATCCTCACGTCGAACCGCACGCGCGATGTGCACGACGCGCTCAAGCGGCGCTGTTTATACCAGTGGGTCGAGTATCCGAGCTTCGAGAAGGAACTGGCCATCGTTCGCGAACGCGCGCCCCACGCCCCGGCAGCGCTGGCAGCCGAGGTGACGAGGCTGGTCCAGTCACTGCGCGGGATGGAGCTCGACAAGGCGCCGGGCGTGTCCGAAACACTCGACTGGGTGGCGGCGCTGGTGGCGCTCGACGCGACCACGCTGCAGCCGGAGGTGGTGGAGGCCACACTCGGCGTGGCGCTCAAGTCCAAGGACGACATCGATGCCATCAGGGGCGACGTGCTGGCCACCCTGGTGACCCGCGCGGCGCGATGACGAGTAGTCCATGGCGGCACTGCTCGACAACGTCCTCGTCTTCGGCCGGCTCCTGAGGGCACTCGGTCTGGAGGTGCACGTCGGGCGTCTGCTCGACCTCGCCGAGGCGCTACAGCACGTCGACCTGGCCGCGCGCGATGACGTGTACCACACGTGCCGCGCGCTGCTCGTGCATCGGCGGGAGGATCTCGGGATGTTCGACCGGGCCTTCGACGCGTTCTGGCGGGTGCACGCCACCGGCGTGCCGCCCGAACCGCAGCCTGGCCACGATTCAGGGCGGGACGGTCGCGCGAGCCACACAGGACGACCGGTGGCGTTGCCTGGCGTGGCGCTCGACGATGCGTCCACCGACGCGCCCTCGGGTGTGCTGCAGACCTGGAGCGATGCCAGGACGCTCGCCCACAAGGACTTCGCGGCGCTCACGCTCGACGAGATGGCCCTGGCGCGGGCCGCGCTGGACCAATTGACGTGGACCCCCGGCACGCGGCGGACACGTCGCTGGGTGCATGGACGCGGACCACGCGTGGACCTGCGCCGCGCGCTCGCCGCGAGCGTGCGCACCGGCGGCGACGTCGTCACGGTGCCGACCAGGCGGCGCCGGCTCCGGCCGCGTCCCCTGGTCCTGGTATGCGACATCAGCGGTTCGATGGACGGCTACGCGCGCGTGCTTCTCCACTTCGTCCACGCCGTCGCACGCCGCCATCGCCGCGTCGAGGCGTTCGTCTTCTCCACCGACCTCACGCGGGTGACGCGCGAGCTTCGAACGTCCAGACTCGACCGCGCCGTCGCGGACATCGCCAGGGCCGTGCCCGACTGGTCTGGGGGCACTCGCATTGGCGACGCCCTGCGGCAGCTTCGCGTGGTGTGGAGACGGCGCGCGCTGCGTGGCCGGCCCGTCGTGCTCCTCGTCGAAGC
>JANNEJ010000410.1:0-7214 GCA_031378585.1 Acidobacteriota bacterium
GGCGCAGCGACTCGGCCCACGGCGCGGCGTCGTCGAAGGTCATGAGCGACATGGGCGCCACGCCGCCGTCCACATGGCAGCGTCCGCAGCGGTCGCGCACGACGGGGAAGACGTCTTCGTTGAAGTGATATTTCGACGTGATCGCTTTGTGGGCCTCGCCCGTGCCAGCGTTCCACGCGGCAGCCCCGAGCATGACGATGCCGGCGATCATAAAGCGGCGCAGGGCAAGCGGGCGACGGCTCATCGGCGGCCTCCAAACAGGGACTCGATCATGGTCACGGCCTGCACCAGCGCGCCCGAGGCCTTGACGACTTCGTCGCGTTCGCCGCGGTCGCCGGCCGCGTCGAGACGAAACGCCGAGAGCACCACCTCGCGCGTCGCAACCTCGATGTCGGCGCGGCGTTTGTCGGGGAACTCACGGGCATGAAATTCGAGCGCGAGCGCCAGCTCCTTGGCCTGCAGCGCTGGTACCCAGAGCTCGCTCAAGCCGCCGCGTTCCACCAGATCCCGCACCGCGTTGCGGCGTTCCACGAGCATGGCGAGCACCTCGCTGGCGCTGTCGGGCACGTCGAGCGCGAGGCGCGCGGCGCCGTCGACGGTCTCGGCCGTCGAGGCCACGGAATGCGCAGTGAACGTGAAGTCGAAGCGCTGTTCCTTGCCGCCCGCCGTAAACGCGGCCTGCACGACGAGCTCGGCCGGCAGCGGCACCGCGTCGATGGCGGCTTCCAGATACGGACCGTCGGCCGACGGCGTGAGCCGCACGGCGGCGACCTCGCGGGTCACGAAGGTCTGCGGATTGGTCTCTTCCTTCGTGACGATGCGGGCCGTGACGGCCTTGATCTTCTCGGCCGCGAGCGGCTTGGTGTAGTCGTCAAAAAGGTAGAGGCGGAACACGCCCGGCGACGGATATGCACCCTCGACGTGATGCCAGTAGTCGGATGCCATGAAGAACTGGCCGCCGTGCTGCGCGTTGTGGTTGCCATGCGCCAGCGACTTCTGCACCCGCACGGCCGTCGTGCCGTCCTTGCACGTCTGCGGCGCCATGAGGTCCGTGTCGGATCCGCCACAGCGCCACGCCACCGACACCGTCACCTCGCCCAGCACCCGCCCACAGATGGGGCACTTGCCGGCATGCTGCTCGGAGACGACCGAGTGCACGGGGCACGTGTAGGTCGTGTCGAGCCGCATCGGCTCGAGACCCATTTTGCAGATGGGGCACTCGCCGTCCTCGTGCGAGGTGACGTCGGAGTGCATCGGGCACACGTAGATGAGCGGCGGAAGATCTTGCTCCTGCGCGTGGCTATGAATCGTCGTGACGCCGGCGGCCATGAGCCAGCCGAGCACGACGACAACGAGTGGACGAAGACGCGAAGTCATCACCAGGAAATGATACCGCGGCGCTCGGGAAATGGAAGGCCCTGGTTGACACCAAGCCCTGGAGAGCCATAATCGGGCCGTTTGCGGTGCCGCCCCGTTGCACCGTCCCAACAGGAGGCGATATGGCCAGTTCGCACGGTGTCTCGCGACGCAGGTTTCTCGGCGGGTCGGCGGCCGCAATTGGCGGGCTCTCGACGGGCCTGTTCGCCACGCCCCTGGCCGCGCAGCCCAAAGCGCCGCCGCTGGCCAAGCCGCTGTCGGCGCTCGTACCGTCGGGCGCCGTGGACGAAGCCTACTGGTGGAAGGTGCGCGGCCAGTTCAACGTGGTCGACGGCCTGACCTTCATGAACAACGGCACCTACGGGCCGACGCCGCGTGTCGTCACCGAAGCGCTCGGGCGCTACGAGCGCGAGTTGGCCGAAGACCCGACCGACAACTACCGCAACGAAGGCCGCGACGCCGTGCGGGCGCGCATGGCGGCTTTCGTTGGCGCCAACGCCGACGAGATCGCGCTCACGCGCAGCACCAGCGAGGGCATGAACATCTTCATCAAGGGCCTCGACTGGAAAGCCGGCGACGAAGTGGTCTACTGCACGCACGAACACGGTGGTGGCATCCAGCCGCTGCTTCAGATCGAGGCGCGCTACGGCGTGAAGCTCGTGAAGATCGAGGTGCCGTCGCCGCCTGAGAGCGTCGAACAGATCGTGACGCTCTACGAGCGCGCCATGACGGCCAAGACGCGCCTGCTGATGGTGAGCCATATGACCTACGTCACCGGGCTCCTCACGCCCATCAAGGCGCTGTCGGATCTCGCGCATAGCAAGGGTGCGCTCATCTCGGTCGACGGCGCGCATCCGCTTGGCATGCTGGATCTGAACCTCGGTGCGACCGGCATCGACCACTACGCCGCGGCGGGGCAGAAGTGGCTGCTGGCCGGCACCGGCACGGGCGTGTGCTACATCAAGCGCAGCCTGCAGGACCGCATCTGGCCGCTCATGGGCTACGCCGACCAGAAGGCAATGAACGACCCGAAGTCCACCTCGTATGGCGCCAAGCGCTACGAACTCGGCGGCCAGCGCAACGTGCCGAGCTTCATGGCAATGGCCGAGGCCATGGACTTTCACGACGCCATCGGCAAGAAGAACGTCGAGGCGCGGGTGCGTCAACTCAGCATGAAGCTGCGGGCGGGGCTGAAGCCGATTCCGGGCGTGAAGATGTGGACGTCCGAAGATCCACAATTCGCCGCGGGGCTCACGCTCTTTTCGGTGCACAGCATCCCGATGGAGAACGTCGTCAAGGCGATCTACGACTACAACCGGGTGTGGATACGCACGATGGCGACGGGCAACCTGAACGGCGTGCGCGCCGCTACGCACGTCTACAACATGCCGGAGGAAGTGGATCGTCTGCTCGAGGCCGTGACGCACGTGGCGAAGAACGCGACGCGTTACACGAGCATGGCGGCGAAGGGATGACGGCGAGCCACTCGGCCACTGGAGCACAAGCGGGCAGTCGCGAGTCCGCAGCGAGGCCGCTGGGACTCGGGATGTCGACGCAGCAGTTGTGATCGGTACCGCGCCAGCCGCCCAACGGCAGCGTCGACGTCCCGTGATCCAGTGGCCGAGTGGGTCGGGGTCGCTTTTCGCGCGAGCGCCGTCCGAGTGGGTGTTAGACGAGCTCGACCGCCAGCGCCACGCCGTTGCCGCCGCCTAGACACAGCGTGGCGATGCCGCGCTTGCCGCCGCGGTCTCTGAGCGCGTAGAGCAACGTGGTCAGCACGCGCGCGCCCGAGGCGCCGATCGGGTGCCCGAGCGCGACGGCGCCGCCGTTGACGTTCACCCTCGCGCCGTCGATGCCCAGCTCGCGGATGACCGCGACGGCCTGCACGGCGAAGGCCTCGTTCAGTTCGAAGAGGTCCACGTCCTGCAGGCGCCAGCCGGCCTTCTTCGCCACTTTGCGCGACGCCTCGACCGGCGTCATCAACAGCATCTTCGGCTCCAGACCGCTCGTGGCCTGCGCCACGATGCGCGCCAGGGGTGTCAGGCCGAGCACCTCGGCGCGGGCGGCCGACATCACGACCAGGGCGGCAGCGCCGTCGTTCACGGGGGGCGCGTTGCCGGCGGTCACGCTGCCGTCCTTCCTGAACGCGGGCTTCAGCGCGCGCAGCGCGTCGGGCGTCGTGTCGGCGCGCACCGACTCGTCCTTGTCGAACATCACCGGCGCGCCCTTCTTCTGCGGAATCGCCACGGGCAGGATCTCAGCGGCGAACTTTCCCGCGGCCTGCGCGGCGGCGGCCTTCGCATGGCTGCCGGCGGCAAACGCGTCCTGTTCCTCGCGCGTCACCTTGTAGGCATCGGCAACGGTCTCTCCCGCATTGCCCATGTGCCAGTTCTCGAACGGGCACCACAGCCCATCGTGAATCATCGCATCGATCATCTGTGCGTGGCCCATGCGCAGGCCTTCGCGCGCCTTCGACAGCAGATAGGGTGCATTGCTCATCGACTCCATGCCACCGGCCACCGCGGTCTCGATATCGCCGGTGAGGATGCCCTGCTGTGCGAGCATCACCGCCTTGAGGCCCGAGCCGCATACCTTGTTGATGGTGAGCGCGGCGACGTGATGGGCGAGCCCCCCCTTGAGCGCAGCCTGGCGCGCCGGGGCCTGGCCCGCGCCGGCCGAGACGACGTTGCCCATGATGCATTCGTCGACCGACGCGGGGTCGATGCCCGCGCGCGAGACGACCTCGCGTACCACGAGTGCGCCGAGGTCGGTCGCGGACAGATCCTTGAGCGTGCCGAGGAACTTGCCGGTCGGGATGCGAACGGCGCTGACGATGACGGCTTCCTGCATGACGGTTCTATGCTCCACTCGTGACGCTTGCGGGCCGGCGACGCCGGCGGGTGCGGATCTCGTCGCCACCGGCCACGTCGATGCGGGTGACGACGTCGGGACCGAGCCACCGCTCCAGTTGACGCAGCAACTCGTGGCGAATGCGATGGACTTCCCGCGCCCACTGGGGGTCGTGGCACGTCACTGTGAGCACGCCGTCGACCAGCGCCACCGTGGTGGCGCGCGCGATGGTGGCGCCCCCGGTCTGACGCCACGCGAAGGTCACCTTCTCGGGCGTGAGCGGTGCCTGGCGGATCGCCGCGGCGAGCACCGCGGGCAGCACGCCTCGAGCCTGGTCCATGTTCGAAGGATAGCATCCGGTCAGCGGACCAGATACCACTGCTCCTGCCGGGGGCGGAAGAACTCCCAGCCCTGCTCCGTCAGGTGCGCGTCGTCCTCCATCATGACGAACACCTTCTGGCCGCCCCATTCGCGCACCGGCGTGGCGGTGTTCAGTTCAATCGAGATGTACGAGCCCAGGCGGAGGCGCTTCTGCGCCTGCTGCGCGATATCGGTCCGCTGGGTCGCGCGGAAATCGATGGACGCGCCCAGCCCGTGGCCATGGAGGCCGATCGGGTGCGAGTAGATCATCGCCTCGATCTGCTTGGTCTTCATCTCTGCCATCGCGTTGGTGTAGACGTCGGCGGCCAGGGCGCCCGGGCGTGAGTGCGTGCGCATCAGCGCATCCTGCAGCGTGTGGGTGTTGCGCATTGCGGCCTTGAGCCCCTCGGGCACATCCGACTCGTCGTCGTTGAGCACGTAGGCCATCTTCTGCCAGTCGGTGTCGAAGCCCATGTAGCTGATGCCGAAGTCCAGGTGCACCACGTCGCCGCGTTCGATCACGAGCGACTCGGGCGCGACCGCCAGGAACCCGCGCGACGTGGCGCCGGCCGATCCGGCGCGCTGCACCCGAAGGTCCGGCTGGAACCACGTGCGTACCCCGTGCGCCCACAGCGCGTCGTAGAGCCAGCGGCGCACGTCGCCCACCGTGGTGCGGCCAGGCGTAATCGCTTCGCGCGACAGCGCCCGGCGCGTCAACGCCTCGGTGAGTGCTACGGCCGTGCGGTAGTGCGGCATCTCACCTGGTAGCCGCGTGTCGGCGTATTCCTCGATCAGGTCTTGCGCGCTCACGATGCGCGCGGCGTAGGCCTCGCCAATGGCCTTCACGATGAACGTGTAGCTGTCGTGGGTCAGCGACCGTGTCATGCCGCGGCTGCCGCCGATCGCCAGCCCGATCGTCTTCGGCGCGTACTGCTCGACGAGCTGCTTCAATCGTGCGTCGGCGGGCCCGGGCTCGCCGGTCTCGAAGAACGCGGCCAGGCTCTCTTCGGTGTAGCCGGTGATGGCGACCCGCTTGAGGCCCGCGTCTCCGGCGTCGGCGAACACGAAGAAATCGCGATTGCCCACATAGGGCCGCGGCGGTGCCACATGCGCCGCGAGCGGGTCGTCATGGAACTCCTCGGTCGCCACAATCCACATGGCGATGCCGTGCGCGCGCATCATCGGCAGGAGGGCTGCGTGCCGCTCGTGCAGCCAGGCTTCGCGGATGGCGATCTGCTGCGACCACGCCAGCAGCGCGGGTGACGTCGCGTCGGGTTTCTGCGCGAATGCCGTTGCGGTCAAAGAGGCGAGCAGGGCAGCGGCGACGATCGCGGCGCGGAGGGGGAGGGGCATGGGTCGATCGTAGCGCACGGCGCCGACGGCGAGGCCGCTCGGGAAGGCCGATGGATAATCGCAACGTGCCCACCGCCTTGTCGCCACAGTTCGTGCTCGCCTCCGCCTCGCCGCGCCGCGCGGAACTGCTGGCCGCGGCCGGTTTCACCTTCACCGTGGCGCACGCCGACATCGACGAGACGCCGCTGGCTGACGAGCCGGCGGACCTGTACGTGCGGCGCCTTGCCGAGGCCAAGGCCCGTGCGGTGGCCGAGCGCCATCCTGGCTGCGTGGTCCTTGGCGCCGACACGACCGTGGTGGTGGACGGCGACATCCTCGGCAAGCCGGTGAACGCCGCCGATGCCGCGGCGATGTTGCGCCGGCTGCGGGGGCGCGCCCACGAAGTGATGACCGGAGTCGCTGTGGTGGCTGGGGGCCAAATCCGGGTCGAACTCGCCACGACGCGCGTGTGGTTTGCGGCCATGACCGACACCGAGATTGCCGCCTACGTGGCCACCGGCGAACCGATGGACAAGGCCGGCGCCTACGGGATCCAAGGCCGGGCCGCGTGTTACGTGACGCGCATCGACGGCTCGTACAGCAACGTCGTCGGGCTGCCGGTGGCCGTCGCGCACATGCTCGTCGGGGAATATCTGTCTGCGTCGCGGGAGAATCCCCGGCCCGCAGAAAGGTAGCCGGTCTCCGGGCGCCATTATCCGGCTCGGTAAGTGGGTAGTGCCCGCGGGCCACGGCGGCATGGTTCCTGCCTTTCATCAGTTTGCAGTTATGTTGACCGTCTGGCGGCGCAGGGATACTCTAGTTCCAGCAATCCATTCGGCATTTGTCTCTGGAAGTCATTGACCATGAAGCACAAAGCCCTGAAAGTCGTTTTCACGACCCTGGTCATCCTGGGGTCGTTCGGCGGCCTGCTCTACTCGACCATGTCCGAGAGCACCGAGTACTACAAGCACGTGGAAGAAGTGATGGGCGCGCCGGACCCGTGGTACGGCAAGAACCTGCAGCTTCACGGCTTCGTGGTGCCCGACAGCATCATGCGCAAGAAGAACTCGTTGGAGTACCGCTTCAAGGTGCAGAGTCAGGGCCAGGTCGTGGACGCCAGCTATATCGGCGTCGTGCCCGATACCTTTCAGAACGACGCTGAGGTCGTACTGAAGGGCGTGCTCAGCCCTGCGGGGTTCGCCGTGCACCCGAACGGCGTCATGGCGAAATGCCCGTCGAAGTACGAAGCCAAGGTGGGCGCGCCCGGCGCGGCGGCCGAAGGCGCGGCGCGCGGC